>NZ_DASZBY010000150.1:0-16351 GCF_035943795.1 Aliidongia sp.
GAAACCATCAATCAAAGCCCTGCTCCGATCCGACTGCATTACATCACTTGGCTTACCAAGAATGCGCATCCAAAACGTCGCGTGTTCCCACACGCCGCCGCCTGCGCATCCCTTCCAGTTCCAACAATGTCAAATAACAACGCTTTCTTTGCTGCCGAGCCACTCGAAAGTTGTCGGCCGCGCCGTCAGCGGACGGCAGGCTTTTACGCTCGCCTCAGAACCAAGTCAACCAGTTTTTTGCATTCCCTCGTTTCTTTTTTCTTCGCTGCAGCCGCCTCGGTGAGAGGCTTTGTCAGGAAGGACCAGGGTGATTTCCCTGGCCGTAAACGAAGTGCAGAACCCGCGTCGTCCTAATTCTGTTTCCCGATTTTTCGAGGCGCCGCCTTGCTTTTCGGCGGGCCCCGTCTCGTCGGGAAGCGGCTTATACGTCCGCTCGACGAACCGAGTCAACAAACTATTTTCAAAAATAATCGCGCCCGTTCGCAGCCCTCCAATGCCCTCTCGCAACAGGCGGCCCGGCGCCTCATATATCGCCCCGAAATGCAGAGCGACGACGAACCCCTGACCAGCGCCGAAAAGGCGCGATATTGGAGCGTGGCCGAAGGCGGCGGCACCGACCTGCTCGCCGCGCGCTATGTCACCCACAGCTTCGGTCGGCACACCCATCCGGCCTACACGATGGCGGTCGTCATCGCCGGCGGCGAGCAATACCGCTATCGCGGCGCCACGCATCGCGCGGCGCCGGACCAGATCGCGTTCCTGAACCCGGACGAGCCCCACGATGGCAGCCGGGCGGATGAGGACGGCTGGTGCTACCGGGTCATGTACGTACCGCCGGACGCCTTCGCCTGTCTCGATCCCGACCGGCCGCATCGGCCGTTCTTTCCGGAGAGCGTCGTTCCTGATCCGGAACTGGCCGCCGCCTTCGTCGCCCAGCACCAGACGCTGGCCGGCCTGCCGTCGCTTGCCCGCGAGGAAAGTTTCGTCCAGCTGCTCGCCGTCATCGCCCGGCGTCATGGCCGCGGCTTGCCCGCGCCCCGGCCGGTGGGCCGGGAGCCGGGGCCGGTGGCACGCGTGCAGGCCTATCTTGACGAGCATTTGGCGGAAACCGTTCCGCTCGCCCGCCTGGCCGCGATCGCCGGTTTGCATCCCCTGTCGCTGATTCGCGCCTTTCGCCGGATCGTCGGCATGCCGCCCCATGCTTATCAGACCGCCCGGCGCATCGCCCGGGCCCAGGCGCTGCTGCGCCGGGGCGCAGCACCGGCCGCGGTGGCGTTCGACTGCGGCTTCGCCGACCAGAGCCACCTGACCCGCGCCTTCAAACGCATCGTCGGCGTGCCGCCCGGGCTGTATCGGCAAGGAACGTTCAAGACCGGACAGGGGATCGCGCCCTAGCCTGGCGCCATGAACCCAATAGATCCGCCGATTCGCTTCACCCTGGACGGGGTCGTCCGGGGCTATGTCAAAACCCTGCCGGTTGCCGCGGGCGTCGCGGTGTTCGGGCTCGCCTACGGCCTGCTCGCCGGCCAGCACGGGTTGAGCCTGACCGAGACGGGCCTGATGAGCGCGCTCGTCTTCGCCGGCTCGAGCCAGATGCTGGCGCTGCAACTGTGGGACGATCCGCTGCCGGTCGCCGGCATCGTGCTGGCCGCCGTGATCATCAATTTCCGCTATCTGATCATGACGGCGGCGCTCAAGCCGTGGCTGGGACCGCTCGGCCGTGTCGCATCGTACGGCAGCGTCTTCTTCACCGCGGACGAGAATTGGGCGATCAGCATCGCCGAGATGCGGGCCGGCGGTCGTGACGCCGGCTTCTTCGCCGGCAGCGGCCTCGCCCTCTGGAGCTTCTGGCTGGTCTCGGGCCTGGCCGGGCGGCTGTTCGGCAGTGCGCTGCCGGCGCCGGAACGGCTGGGCCTCGACTTCATCGGCACGGCGGTCTTCACCGCTTTGGCCGGTCGCATGTGGCGCGGCCGGCGCGATCTGTGGCCGTGGCTCGCTGCCGGCGTCGCCGCTCTGCTGAGTTCGATTGCCCTGCCCGGCGCCTGGTACCTGCTGATCGGCGGGTTGACCGGCAGCCTGCTGGGCGTCTGGCAGGACACGCGCCGGGCCACCCGCGAGGGGCTGTCCCATGGCGCCTGATCCCTCGTTCCACACCCCGACCGTCGTCACCATCCTGGGCATGGCCGTCGGCGTCTATCTGATCCGCTTCGCCGGGCTGTTCCTGGCCCGGCGGGTGACGCCCAGCCCTACGGTCGAGGCGTTCCTCGGTCACCTGCCCGGCGCCATGTTCACCGCGCTCATCGTTCCGGCCGTGGTCCAAGGCGGCCTACTCTATATAGGGGCCGCGCTGGCGACGCTCGCGAGCGTCAAAGTGCGGGCGCCGCTGGTGGTGAGCCTGCTCGTGGGCGTCGGCACCGTGCTGGCATTCAGAAGCGTCACCCACCCCTGATACTATATATAGAAGAAGCAAGGCGTTCCGCCGCGAGAACGGCTCCGCCAAACTTGGCAAGAAGATTTTTGACAAAATCTCGCCATAAAGCGCGTTGCGCCCACCATATTTTGTGGCACCCTCACCATCCGAGCCTACATACGGGGCCTTGACGGCTTCTGGATCTGTCGCGCGGGGGCTGCGACGGTCCGGCGCGATGCGGGCGAAACAGACAATAGGGGCTAAGACGACCATGCGGATCTCTCGTCGATTCACGACCGAAGGTCACGATCCCTACGCGGCGATCGAGTTCACGTCGGCCACGAGCGAGATCCGCAATCCGGACGGCTCCGTGGTGTTCCGCCTGGCCGACATGGAAGTGCCAAAAGAATGGTCGCAGGTCGCCTGCGACATTCTGGCCCAGAAATATTTCCGCAAGGCCGGCGTGCCGGCGGCGTTGAAGCCGGTCGCCGAGAAGGGCGTGCCCGCCTGGCTGCGCCGTCAGATCCCCGACGACAAGAAGCTGGGCCTGCTGCCGGAGAAGGAGCGCTTCGGCTCCGAGAAGTCCGCAAAGCAGGTGTTCGACCGCCTGGCCGGCACCTGGACCTATTGGGGCTGGAAGGGCGGCTATTTCGATACCGAGGCCGATGCGCTGGCCTTCTACGATGAGTTGCGCGTGATGCTGGCCCGCCAGATGGCCGCGCCCAACTCGCCGCAATGGTTCAACACCGGCCTGCATTGGGCCTACGGCATCGACGGCCCGGCCCAGGGCCATTATTACGTCGATTTCCAGAGCGGCCAGCTGACCGCGTCGGCCAGCTCCTACGAGCACCCGCAGCCGCACGCCTGCTTCATCCAGTCCGTCGCCGACGATCTGGTGAACGAGGGCGGCATCATGGACCTGTGGGTCCGCGAGGCGCGCCTGTTCAAGTATGGGTCGGGCACCGGCTCCAACTTCTCCAATCTGCGCGGCGACGGCGAGCGGCTCTCAGGCGGCGGCCGGTCGTCGGGCCTGATGAGCTTCCTCAAGATCGGCGACCGCGCCGCCGGCGCCATCAAGTCGGGTGGCACCACCCGCCGTGCCGCCAAGATGGTGACGGTCGACATCGATCATCCGGACATCGAGGCCTACATCGACTGGAAGGTCGTCGAGGAGCAGAAGGTCGCGGCCCTGGTCGCCGGCTCCAAGCTGGCGAACAAGCACCTGAACGAGATCATGCAAGTCTGCATCCAGTCGCGTCCGGACATGGGCGACGATGCGTTCGACCCGAAGAAGAATGGCGCGCTCAAGGCCGCGATCAAGGCCGCGCGCCGGGTCATGCTGCCGGAGAACTACGTCCAGCGCGTCATCCAGTTCGCGCAGCAGGGCTATGAGTCGCTCGATTTCCGCGTCTATGACACGGATTGGGACAGCGACGCCTACCTGACCGTCGCCGGCCAGAATTCCAACAACTCGGTGCGCCTCACCAACGACTTCATCGAGCAGGTGCTGGCCGACGGCGAGTGGAACCTGATCCGCCGTATCGACGGCAAGGTCCATAAGACGCTGCAGGCGCGCGACCTGTGGGAGAAGATCGGCCATGCCGCCTGGGCCTCGGCCGATCCGGGCGTGCAGTACGACACGACGATCAACGAGTGGCATACCTGCCCGGAATCCGGCCGCATCAACGCCTCGAACCCGTGCTCGGAATACATGTTCCTGGACGACACGGCATGCAACCTGGCCTCGCTCAACCTGCTGACCTTCCGCGACGCGGCCGGCGAGTTCGACACGCCGACGTTCGAGCATGCCGTGCGCATCTGGACCGTCGTGCTCGAGATCTCGGTGCTGATGGCCCAGTTCCCGAGCAAGGAGATCGCCCAGCTCAGCTACGAGTTCCGCACGCTGGGCCTGGGCTATGCCAACCTGGGCGGCCTGCTGATGGCGGCCGGCTACGGTTATGACAGCGAGGAAGGCCGCTCGCTCTGCGCCGCGATCTCCGCCGTCATGACCGGCATCGCCTATCGCACCTCGGCCGAAATGGCGAAGGAGCTGGGGCCGTTCCCGGGCTTCGCCAAGAGCCGCGGTTCGATGCTGCGGGTCATCCGCAACCATCGCCGCGCCGCCCATGGCGCCGTCGCCGGATACGAGGAGCTCGCCGTCAAGCCGGTGCCGTTCGAGGCAGCGCAATGCCCGGACGCGACCCTGGCCGCGGCCGCGAGCCGGGCCTGGGACGAGGCGCTGGCGCTGGGCGAGGCCCATGGCTATCGCAACGCCCAGTCGACGGTCGTGGCGCCGACCGGCACGATCGGCCTGGTGATGGATTGCGACACGACCGGCATCGAGCCCGACTTCGCCCTGGTGAAGTTCAAGAAGCTGGCCGGCGGCGGCTATTTCAAGATCATCAACCGCATCGTGCCGGAAGCGCTCGCCACCTTGGGCTATGGCCCGGAAGCGACCGAGACGATGATCCGCTATGCCGTCGGCCACGGCACGCTGAAGGGCGCGCCTCGCATCAACCACGAGACGCTGGGCACCAAGGGTTTCACCGCGACCGAACTCGGCAAGCTCGAAGCGGGTCTGGCCCAGGCGTTCGACGTCAAGTTCGCGTTCAACAAATGGACATTGGGCGAGGAGTTTCTGACCGGGGCGCTGGGTATCCCGGCGGAGCGTCTCAACGACGTGTCGTTCGACATCCTGACCCACCTGGGATTTTCCAAGGCGGACATCGAGGCGGCCAATACCTTCTGTTGCGGTGCCATGACCTTGGAAGGCGCTCCCGGGCTGAAGGACGAGCACCTGTCGGTGTTCGACTGCGCCAACCCGTGCGGCCGCATCGGCAAGCGGTATCTCAGCTGGGAGAGCCACATCCGCATGATGGCGGCGTCGCAGCCCTTCATCACCGGCGCCATCTCCAAGACGATCAACATGCCGAATTCGGCGACCGTTTCGGAATGCAAGGAGGCGTATCTGCTGTCCTGGCGCCTGGGCATCAAGGCGAACGCGCTCTATCGCGACGGTTCCAAGCTGTCGCAGCCGCTGTCGTCCTCGCTGATCGACGATGAGGAGGACGAGGACGCGATCGAGAATTTCGCCGCGATGAACCCGGCCGAGCGCGCGCCGATCATCACCGAACGCCTGATCGAGCGGGTCGTGGAAAAGGTCGTACATCGTTCGGACCGCCGCCGCCTGCCCCAGCGCCGCAAGGGCTATACCCAGAAGGCGATCGTCGGCGGGCACAAGGTCTACCTGCGCACCGGCGAATACGAGGACGGCAGCCTGGCCGAGGTGTTCGTCGACATGCACAAGGAAGGCTCGGCCTTCCGCTCGCTGATGAACAACTTCGCGATCGCGGTTTCGATCGGTCTGCAATACGGCGTTCCGCTCGAGGAGTTCGTCGAGGCCTTCACCTTCACCCGGTTCGAACCGGCCGGTCAGGTCGAGGGCAACGATACGATCAAGATGGCGACCTCGATCGTCGACTACCTGTTCCGCGAACTGGCGATCTCGTACCTGGATCGCTCCGATCTGGCCCATGTCCAGCCGGCCGATCTGGCCCCGGACACGGTCGGAGGCGGTGACCAGGAAGGGCTGTTGCCGGACACGAATGCGGCGACCCGCAAGGCGGCGGCCCAGTTCGAGCAGATCCAGCGGGCGGCGAGTTCGGGCTTCGCCCGGACCAAGCTGACCGTGCTGCAGGGCGGCATCCCGACGGTCGCCTTCTCCGGCACCTCGGCCCTGGCGCTTGCGACCGACCCGCATCTGGGCCACGCGCATGACCACGATCATGCGCATCATGCCCACGGCGGCGGTTCGGGCGGCGGCGACATCAGGTCCAACCAGATCCGCGAGGCCCGCCTCAAGGGCTATGAGGGCGACAGCTGCGGCGAATGCGGCAACTTCACCCTGGTGCGCAACGGCACCTGCATGAAGTGCAACACCTGCGGCGGCACCAGCGGCTGCAGCTGATAGGCGGTAAAGCCGGTGCCGACCGCATCGTCAGCGCGGTCGGCACCTCGTTCACCGCCTCCGTCGCTATCGGGCGATCCACCCTTGGTTCATCGCCAGAATCCGGCCGGGCCCGTGGATGGCCGCCGCCGGCCATTCCGCCCGGTTCGTCTCCGTTGTCATGGCCTGCCCCTGCTCCCGTTTCAGCTTTTTGGATCGTCCGTGGCAAGGGCCGCCGGATCCATCCAGACCGCCTCCCAGACGTGGCCGTCGAGATCGGCCAGGCTGCGGCCGTACATGAAGCCATGATCCTGGACCGGATTGACGTCGGCCGTTCCGCCTCTGGCGGCAGCTGCCTGGCACATGGCATCGACCGCACCACGGCTGTCGCAGCTCACGGCCAGCATCACCTCGCTCGATGTGACCGGCGGGATCGGGCGGTTCGTGAAGACACGCCACTTGGCATGGGTATGCAGCATGACGTTGATGGTCTCGCTCCAGACCATGCAAGCCGCCGTATCGTCGCTGAAGCGAGGGTTGTTTTCGAAACCGAGGGATTTGTAGAAGGTCATGGACGAGCCTAGGTCGGTAACCGGCAGGTTCACGAAGATCATCTTGGGCATGCGAAATTCCCCATCCTTGGATCGGCCGGCCGTCACGGCAAAAAAAGATCAAAAAAATCAAAGCATAGCGCTGGGATGACCGACGGCGTCACTTCCCGACCATGCCGGCGCCGACAGCGGTTTCACAGAAACGAATATGAAATCCCGGACACCAAAAACGGACAGCCGAAGCAGTCCCGCACACCTGCCGGCTTCATGAATTGCCGGTGCCTTCGAAGAGGGGCCGCAGCTTTGTGAAGGCTGCGTGGAGATGCGTCGAGAACGCGTGGATCCGGGCGACCTTTCGAAGTTCGGGATGGGTCAGGAACCACAGGTCGCCGGCGAGGCTCTCGATCGGCCCGCCGATCCGCCTCAGCCGGCGATCGCCTTCGGCGAGATAGCAGGGAAGCACGGCGAGCCCCATATCGGCGGCAGCCGCATTCGCCAGCGTCAGCAGGCTGTCCGCTTTCAGAACGACCTGCTTTGCAAAGCCCAGGGTCCGGATCCAATCGGCGGACGCCAGATGATCCAGCCGGCTGCCGGGGCTCAGCCAGCGCTGGTCGCCGTAGCTTTCTTCCGAAACGATCGGACCCGAGGCAGCGGTATAGACCGCTACGGCAATCCGGCAGAGTTTGCGCCCGACGAGTTGCTCCGGCGGCGTGCCGCCCGCCCGTATCGCCACATCCGCTTCCCGCTTGAGAATGTCGGCCATCGAGGTGCTGACCTGAACATCGAGCGTGATGCCGGGCCACTGCAGGCAAAAGCTCCGCAGGACCTCCGGCAGGGGACCGCTGACCAGCGTGTCGACCGTCGCGACGCGAATGGAGCCTTCGGGCTTTTCATCCCGTCCAGCGACACGTGCTTCGAGCTGTTCGACATCCTGCTCGAACTTCTCGGCGACGGCGAGGACGTCACGACCGGCCGCGGTCAGATGACAGCCCTCCCGATCCCGCTCGAACAGTTGAACGCCCAGCGCTTCCTCGAGCGCCTTCGACTGGCGGAAAATCGTCGGATGGCTGATGCCGAGAAGGCGGCCCGCCCCGGCGAGCGAACCGGATCGGGCGATGGCGAGCACGATCCGCAGCTCATTCCAGTTCAGCCGCTGTTCTTTCTTGAAATGGGCCATTTCAGTCTCGTCGGATCGCCAAGGCGGGGATTCAATCTTTAATCTTACTGAAATTGAAGGAGTAAAAGTCGTGATCGACGGTCTTCGGCAAATCAGATGGCTTACGGACTCGAACCGGTGGCATGGCGAATTCGTCGGCTCAGCCTATGGCTCGGGCGTAAGCATCATCTTCGCGAACTGGCCGGAGCCCGGCGGCGGCCCCGCCCTGCATCGCCACCCCTATTCCGAGACCTTCGTCGTGCGCGAAGGCCGTGTCCTGTTCGAGGTCGACGGGGTCGAACGGGCGGCAGGGGCCGGAGAGATCGTGGTGGTATCGCCCGGCGCCGCACACAGGTTCACAAACCAGGGACCGGGCCCCATCGACATGATCGACATTCATGCGAACGGCAATATCGTTACCGAGTGGCTGTAGATACCGGAACGCCCGCGATGAAGGGGCACGGCGATCATTTCAGGCCCGCGGCATCGGCGGCACGTGCCGTCGCCAAATGCAGGTCCCCGTAGATGCCCTCAACGACGCCATCGGGCGTATCGACGCAGTATCCGACGATCTTTCCGTCGATCTTCAAAACATGGACGCCCCATCGGCCATCAGGCGACGCAGGGAGGACGGCCTCAGCCGTCATTCTCCTGTCCTCGGCCGGATCACAGCGAAGCGTCGACGGATGGGCCTTTCCCGTCTCTTCGTCGAAAGCGTCGAACAAGTCGATGACGGACGAAAAGGCGCCCAGCAGTCGGCCGCTGAGTCCCCGGCCGAACCAATAGGTCTTCCGGCCGACCGCCGCCTCCCAACCGTATCCATGCGCGCTTTGAACATGGCCCAGGTTCATTCCCGCTCTCCCCGCGAAGATCGCCCCGACCCGCTGTTCCCGGAAACCTACCCCTGCAGGAGGCCCGACGGAACGAACCGTACGCCCAGACGTTCGAGCCGCACCTTTGCCACCGTCATCGTATTCCCACCGCCGGCCAGCGCCATACCGATGCCGCGGCACGCGTCCTCGACGACGAACGCCCGGAATCCCAGGCGAACGGCATCCTCCGCCGAATAGGCGACGCAGAAATCGGTCGCGAGGCCGGCGAAGAAGATCCGCGCGAAGCCGCGATCTCTGAGATAACCCGCGAGCCCGGTCGGGGTCGTCCTGTCGTTCTCGAAGAAGGCCGAATAGCTGTCGATCCCGGTCCGGAAACCCTTGCGTACGATCAGTTCGATCTTCGCCGGATCGAGGCCGGGATGCAGTACCGCACCCGGGCTGCCCTGCAGGCCGTGGTCCGGCCACAGCGTTTGATCGCCGTAGGCGAGCCGGATGGTCTCGAACGGTGCGCGGCCGGGATGCGCGCTGGCGAAGGAACCATGGCCGGCCGGATGCCAATCCTGCGTCGCAAAAGCATGGTCGAACCGCTCGCGCAGCAGCCGGTTCGCGACCGGCACGACGGCATCCCCCTCCGCCACGGCCAGCTCGCCGCCCGGCATGAAAGTCGGCTGGATATCGATCAGGCCCAGAATGTCGGTCCGGCGATCGATCATGATCCCATCCATGGCACCGTCCTCCATCACACCACGACCGGCACGTTCGCGACCCCGGCGGTGCCGAACAGAGCGCGATACTGCGCGACGTCCGCCGCCGGGCCGGTCGCCTTCAGGTAATTGTCGCTGAGTTTGACCGCCGGCCGGCCTGCCGCCTCCTGGACCTTGCAGACCAGGCTGATCGGGTCGAAGTCGGCGGCGCCGCGCGGATGGCAGTCGCGGAAGTCGTTGGTCAACAGCGTGCCCCAGCCGAAGCCGTGCTTGACGCGGCCGGCGAACCGCCCGTGCAGCCGCAGGATCTCGCCGACGTCGAGCCCGTCGCTGAACAGGATGCGCTTGTCGCGCGGATCGGCGCCGCGCGCGACCAGCCAGTCCATATATTCCTCGGCTGCCGCGGCCGGTTCCTTGCTGTCGATGCGGATGCCGGTCCAGCCGGTCGTCCAGTCGGGTGCGTTGGCCAGGAACTGGGTCGTGCCATAGGTGTCCGGCAACATGACCAGCAGCGCGCCGCCATAGGTCCGCTGCCACAGTTCGAGCATGCGGTATTGCGCGCTGACCCGCTGCTCGTCCGTGTCCGCCAAGGCCGCCAGCACCATCGGCAGCTCATGGGCATTCGTGCCGATCGCCTCGAGATCGTGCTTGAACGCGATATAGGCATTGGACGTGCCGATGAACGAGTTGCCCAGTTCGGCCGCCATCGCCTGCACCACGAATTCCTGCCACAGGAAGGAATGGCGGCGCCGCGTGCCGAAGTCCGCGACGGCGAGGCCCGGAATGCCGCGCAACCGCTCGATCTTGTCCCACAGCTTGGCCTTGCCGCGGGCATAGAAGATGTCGAGCTCGAACTCGCTCATCCGACCGAGCGCTTTGCGCGTCCGCAGCTCGTTGACGATCGACAGGCCATAGATCTCCCACAGGGTCGACTGGGTCCAGGAGCCGTCGAAGCACAGCTCGAACTGGCCGTCCCGGCGCTCCAGGCGATAGGCCGGCAGCTGGAAGCCGGCGAGCCATTCGATGAACTCCGGCTCGAAGATCCCGCGTTTTCCATAAAAGCTGTTGCCGGCGAGCCAGATCAGCTCGGACCGGCGGAAGCGGAGGTCGCGGACGTGATCGAGCTGACGGCGCAGTTCGGTCTCGTCCAGCTCGTCGGCCAGCCGCACCGTCCTGGACCGGTTGATCAGCCCGAACGTGACCGGCACGTCGGGAAAATGCTTCCAGATGAACTGGAGCATCAGCAGCTTGTAGAAATCCGTGTCGAGCAGGCTGCGCACGGCCCAGTCGGCCTCGAAATTATGATTGTGGGCGCGCTGGGAGAAATTGACGATCATGGTCGAAATCCTGCCGCGGAGGTCAGAGGCCGTAGTCGTTGGTGACCGGCAGGCGCCAGCCCTTGTCGTAGCCGCGGCCGCTCAGTACCACGCCCATCGGGCCCTGGCGGCGCTTGTATTCGGCATGCCAGACCAGGCGGCCGATGCGCTGGGCATAGGCGACTTCGATCGGCGTGCCCAGCTCGGCCGAGGCGAGCGCCGCCGCCCGGGGGGCGTCGTTCATGCCTTCGACCAGATGGCGCAGCACGGCGTCGAGATGGTCGTAGGCGCCCAGTGCCGCCTCGTCGGTCTGGTCTTCCTTGAGCTCGGCCGACGGCGGCTTGGTGATGATGCGCTCGGGCACCACGGTCCCGTCCGGCCCGAGCAGCCCGTCCGGGCGATGGGCATTGCGCCAGCGCGCGAGCGCGAACACCACGGTCTTGAACACGTCCTTCAACACCGAATAGCCGCCGCACATGTCGCCGTAGAGCGTGGCATAGCCGACCGACATCTCGGACTTGTTGCCGGTCGACAGCACCATGGCGCCCAGCTTGTTGCTGATCGCCATCAAGGTCACGCCCCGGGCACGCGCCTGGATGTTCTCTTCGGTGACGTCCGGCGGCCGCCCCTCGAACAGCGGCGTCAGCATGGTGCGGAACGCCTCCATGGCCGGTGCGATCGGGACCGTGTCGAGGCGCGTGCCCAGCAGGGTCGCAGCCTCCGCCGCATCCTCCATACTCGCGCGCGACGTGAGGGGCGACGGCATGCGCACCAGATGCACCTTGTCGGCACCCAGCGCATCGACCGCGACCGCCGCCGACAGCGCGCTGTCGAGGCCGCCCGACATGCCGATGACCACGCCCGGGAAGCGGTTCTTGCCGACATAATCGCGCAAGCCCGTCACCATCGCCTGGTAGAGCGCTTCGAGCGGTTCCGGATAGCCGTTGGGACAGCCGCCGATGACGTCGGACCGATGGATGTCCGGCCCGTGGTCGCCCCGCTCCAGCACCAGGTCGAACGCCGCCTCGCGGAAGGCGATCTGCGCCACCGTGTTGCCATGCCGGTCGACGGCGAACGAGCCGCCGTCGAACACCAGTTCGTCCTGGCCGCCGACCTGGTTCACATAGACCAGCGGCAGGCCCACCGCCCGCACCGCGCGCCGGGCGAGATCGAGCCGGATCGCCTGCTTGCCCAGCTTGAAATGACTGCCGTTCGGGCTGATCAGGATGTCGGCACCCTCGTCGGCGAGCGCGCGGGCGACCTCGCCGTGCCAGAAATCCTCGCAGATCATGATGCCGAGCTTGAAGCCGTGGAACGCGACCGGCGACGGGACCGGCCCTTCGGCGAAGGTTCGCCGCTCGTCATAGACTTCGTCGTTCGGCAACCGGTGCTTCAGGACGATATGGGTCGAGCCGTCGGTGTCGATCAGGTAGGCGGCATTGTACGGCAGGGCCGCACCGGGCTGCGGTCCGCCGATCAGCACCGCAGGGCCGCCGTCGCGGCGCATTTCGGCGGCGAGCGCGCCCAGCGCTGCCTGGAAATCGCGGATGAAGGTCGGCCGCAAAGCCAGGTCCTGGATCGGATACCCGGTGCCGAAACATTCGCTGAACACGAGCAGGTCGGCCTTGCCGGCGAATTCGCGGCGATAGCGGCGGACGATCTCGAAATTGGCGTCGATCGCGCCGACCGTCGGGTTGGCCTGGACGAAGGTGAGACGGAGTTTGGGTTGGGTCGACATGGCAAAGCTCCTTTGCCCGCTGCGCCGCCGGTCGTGCCAGCGGCGATGATCCTCGGGGATGGTTCCGATTCAGCCGCGCGAGGCGTAGGGCAGCATGGTCCGGATGATGTGCCAGTGATCCTCGAACATCCGTTCGGGTTCGAGATCGCCGATCGGCATCCAGACGGCCCGGCGGGCGTCGTCGCTGCCGCGGACCTTGGGCAGCCCGGATTTGTCTCCGGTCAGCACGATCAGGAAGGCATGGCTGATCGTGCGGCCGCGGGCGCTGCGATAGGGATAGTCGAACACCTGGGTCGCCTTGACCGAGCCTTCAAGGAAGCCGGTCGGCACCTTGAGCCGGGTCTCCTCGCGCAGTTCGCGGATCATCGCGTCCTTGATCCGCTCGTGCTGGTCGACGAAGCCGCCGGGCAGCGCCAGCAGGCCCTTGCCGGGATTGTTGCGGCGCTCGATCAGCAGGATATGCCCGCTCTGCACCAGCACGGCGTCGGTCGTGACGAAGGTCGGCGGATAGGGTGCCGCCGCCCATTTCCGCTTGTAATCGGCGATGAAGGCGGCCTCTTCGGCGAGGTTGGCGTAAGCCTCGGTCCGGGCGAAGCCGCGCAGGAACCGGACCACGTTGGGCGGCATGTGCGGGCCCCACTTGGCGAGGCCTGTCTCGGCATCGGCCAGGTAATCCTCGCGCATCGGCGTCGCGGACAGGCCTTCATGGTTCGGCACCGGCTCCGACGCCCATTGCGGGAACATGCGCAGGTAATAGCTGCTCTGATCCTTGGCATGGCCGATCAGGCACAGGCGCGGGGCGGGATGGGATGGGCAGGCCACGCCGGTCACCGCCGCCTGGACGTCGGCCACCCATTCGACGTCGTTGTACCGGTCGATCAGCGGCAGGACCGAGATGCGTGCCCGCTCGGCCTCGTCGAAGGCGCCCAGGATGTTGTCGCGCACCTCGTCGAAGGTCAGCGGATTGCGCAGGCTGCGCGCCTGGCGGGCCGACCCGACCAGGATGACGAGCTGCTGGCCCAGTTGCAGGGCCCGGCGCATGACCGCGAGATGGCCGTTCTGGAAGAAGCGGAACCGGCCGATGAAGACCATGAAATCGTAGCGAAACGATACCGGATCCGGCCGCGCCGCGGCGGTAGCGATGGAAGTCACGTCCAGCAAGCTCCTTGCTGCGGAAAGCGTCGCCGTCGTTCGGCAACGATCCATCATTTTGCTCATGTTGAGCATTTGTCAAGAGGACGGCATCCATTTTGTCATTTGCCGCCGAACGCCTATGATCGCCGGCAAACGAGCGTGGACGGAGCGAATCCATGGCCAGAGTTCTGGGAGTCGGCGGCATCTTCTTCAAATCGCGCGACCCGGCGGCCCTGGGATCCTGGTACGCCAGGCATTTGCGCCTGCCGGTGACGCCGCCCCATGGCGCCAGCCTGCATCCGGAGCGGATGCCGCCCGGCGGCTTCACCATCTGGGCGCCGTTCCGCGACGACACGGATCATTTCGAGCCGAGCGGGCGCGACTTCATGATCAACCTGGTCGTGGACGACCTGGACCAGGCGCTGGAGCAGGTCGCGGCCGGCGGCGGTACGCTCGTCGGCGGGATCGAGACCTACGACTATGGCCGGTTCGGCTGGTTCCTCGATCCCGAGGGCAACAAGGTCGAGCTGTGGCAGCCGCTCACGCCGTCGGTCGCGGCTTCATGACCAGGTCGTACGGGCCGCCGCGTTCGATCGCCCGGCGATAGGCCGGCCGCGCCTGCAGGCTGCCCAGGTAGCGGACCAGGTTCGGGAAATGCGCGAGATGGCCGCGCGCGGCCTCCAGCACGAAGCTCATCTGGACATCGGCGCCGGTCAGGTCCGTGCCGACCAGGAAATCGCGGCCGCCCAGCGCGCCGTCGAGGTAGCCCAGATGGTTGGCGACCTCGCTCTTGATGCGCGGCAGCACTGGTGCCGCCGCCTCGCCGATCCGGCTGCAGTAGAGTCCCAGCATCAGCGGCAGCATGGCCGAGCCTTCGGCGAAATGCAGCCATTGCACATAGGTCACCCAATCGTCGCTGCCGAACGCCGGCGCCAGGCGACCAGCACCATGGGCCTGGATCAGGTACTCGACGATCGCGCCGGACTCGAACACCACCCGGCCATCGTCGACCACGACCGGCGACTTGCCGAGCGGATGGATCTTCTTCAGCTCCGGCGGCGCCAGGTTGGTCACAGGATCGCGCTGGTAGCCGATGATCTCGTAGGCGAGACCCAGCTCTTCGAGCAGCCAGAGAATGCGCTGCGAGCGGGAATTATTGAGGTGGTGGACCTGGATCATGCGGCACTGCCTTCCATGGGGACATGGGCGAAGATAGCGCGATCCCCGCAGGCGACCAGCCTCAACGACCCGAGACGACGGATGCTGCCGACTTGCGCGGGCCGGGTCCGACCACCCGATCGCGCCCGGCGTGCTTGGCCTCGTAGAGCGCCCGGTCGGCCCGGTCGAGCAGCGGATCGATCGCCGCATCCTCCGGCGCCAGCTCGCTGACGCCGATACTCACGGTGACCGGTAGTGCGACGCCCTCGACCAGGGCCGGCGAGGCCGCGACCGCCATGCGCAGGCGCTCCGCGATCAGGCTGGCGGTCGCCAGGTCCGCATCCGGCAGCAGCACCGCGAATTCCTCGCCGCCGAGCCGGCCCAGCAGGTCATAGAGCCGGATGCCGGCGGTGATGACCTCGGCCACGCGCTTCAGCACCTGGTCACCCGCGGCATGGCCATGCTCGTCGTTGACGCGCTTGAAAAAGTCGATGTCGATCATCAGGCAGGTGAGCGGCGCGTGGCGCCGATGGGCGGCATCGATCTCGCTCGCCCCGCGCTGATAGAAATAGCGCCGGTTGGCGACGCCGGTCAGCGGATCGACCATGGCGAGCCGTTCGAGATCGGCATTGACCTCGCGTAGCGACGCAGTCGCCTGTTCGCCGGCCATGCCCTGGCGGCGAAACGCCTGAACCGCGCGCGCCATCTCGCCGATCTCGTCCCGCCGATCGGCGGCCGGGATCTCGACCGCCCAATCCGCCTGGCCCAGCCGGCGCATGGTCGCCGTCAACCGGGCCAGGGGCTCGACGATACGGGTCGATACATAGATGACGGCAACGAGCAGCAGCAGCAGGGTCGCCCCCAGCATGCCGTCGGCCAGTTCGGAAAGATGCAGGCGCGTGATGCGCGAGGCGCCGACGTCGGAGGCGGCCTGGCGATCGTTTTCGTCGATCAGCGCGTCGATCGCGGCCCGCGCCTGGTCGTAGACGAGCCGCCCGCGCCGACGATACCATTGGCTCGGACTGCCTTCGGGATCGATGAATTGCCGCTCGAAATCGCTTTGCGCTGCGATGAAGGCGTCGGCGCGCGCCAACAGCGTCTGATACAGCCGCCTTTCCGGATCGCTCGAAAGCAGCGTCGCATAGTGGCCGATCTCGCGCTGCAGCCGGCCCGCGCGGGTCCGGGCCTCCGCCAGAGCCAGGGTCTCCACGCTGGTCGTCTCCCCCAGGATCGCCTGGCCGTCGAACACCCTGATGTCGGCGGCCAACCCGCCGATGCGTGCCAGCGTCTGGATGCCGTCGACCTCGTCGCCCGACAGGCGGTCGAGCGTTTGGCCGATGTCGCGCGTGCCGCTCGCCTCGAACGCGGCGACCATCAGGATCAGCCCCGTCAAGACGCCGAATAC
>NZ_DASZBY010000151.1:0-5568 GCF_035943795.1 Aliidongia sp.
GGTCGGCGGCCGAGGCGGCGGGCCGATCGGCGGCATAGTCGTAGAGATTGCTGTGCAGCGCCCACAGCTGGTCGGCGAGCGCCTGCAACTCCGGCGTCAGGCCGGCGTAGGCGGCTTCGGTATTGGTCCAGATCGTGTCGCCGCCCTGGGGCGGGACCACCACGCCGCGCAGGATGCTGATCGCCGGATAGTCATCGACGAACGTGACGTCGGTGTGCCAGCGATCGGCCCGGCCGCCGCCGCGCGTCGAGTTGAGCTCGAGGATCGCCGTCTCCGGCCGGGACGGCTGGGTCGGATGTTCGACCAACGCGCCGAAGCCGCGGGCGAAATCCTGCTGGCCCTGGTCGTCCAGCTGATGCTGGCCGCGGAACGCCAGCACCTTGTAGCGCAGCAGCGCTTGGCGGATCGCCTCCTGGGTGTCGACCGGCAGATCGCCCGACAGCGCCACGCCGCGGATTTCCGCACCGATCTTGCCGGCGATCGGATGGATGGCGATGTCGTCCGCAAGATCCGCGCGATGGTTGGTATTCACGGCTTCAGGATTGATCGAGAATTGCGACATGGAGATTCCCTCCGCTGGGAATGGGGAAATGAAGTCGAGACTCAGCATTCGCCAGAAAATAGGCGGAGAACTCGCGTCTATATCTTGGAAGAGTCGGCGAATATTATTGAGGTTTGTCGGTCTTCATTCGGGAAACGTTACAGAGCGTTCCCTCAGCGATCAATTTCAAAGAAAGCAGCGTTTAGAGACAATCCATCCCCGCCGGCAACCCGGCGGAGAATATTTTGCTGCGCTGAAATTTTGATCGGGAGTCGGACGAAGAAACGAGGACCCTCCGGGCACCAGCGCGCCCGGAGGGTCAGATCGTCGATGTCATCGAGGATAATGTGTCCCAGGCAGATCTGCCCGGGAGATCGGCGAGCGTTTCCGCTCAGACCCGGTCGGCCGCCTTGGCGAAGCCGTCGATCATGCCGAGTTGGCGCAGGCGCTGCAACTCGTCGAGCATGCACCATTGTTCGGCGATGCGATCGCCGTCGATGCGGTAGATCGAGATTTCCCGGATGGCGATCCGCCGTCCGGTCGGCGCCAGACCGTAGAACTCGCCCCGATGGGTGCCGGTCGAGAGATAACGGGTCACGACCTTGTCGCCGTCGACCAGCAGGTCCTGGACTTCCTCGAACCAGTCCGGGAAGGCCTCATGGATGCGCGCGATGCCAGTGCGGACCTGGTCCAGCCCTTCGCGGTGGGGAAAATTCGAGCTGTCGGGGAAATGGGCGACGAAGGCAGGATGATAGACCCGCTCGACCGCCCTCAGGTCACCCGCGTTCCAAAGCTCGTGGAGCGACAGGACGAGGCGGCTGTTTGCTTCACGCGACATGGAATTTCCTTCTTCTCGCACCGCATGAGATTTCCCCCGCCCGGTTCAGGCGAACGGATCGGCGAGGCGCGGCCAGTAGGTCAGGTCCCGCAGGCGGTAGGGGATTGCTTCGAATTCGAGCTGGAGCGCGCCGGGGGAGGTGACATACAGCACCTCGCGGGCGAGCGGGGCGAAGCCCGCGTGGAAATGCTGGGTCGATTTCACGATGATCAGCTTGCGCGACGCGAGGTCGATGCCGAGGCCGGTGAAGGCGTCGGGATTGAACACCTGGCCGCGCACCGACACGAGCAGCAGGCTGATGCGATCGGCCGTCTCGATCCAGACCGCCGTGCCCATCGGGGTTCGCCCGTCGAGATCGCCCTGGGAATGATGCTCGGCGATGGCGCGGACCGTGACCTTGAGGTCGATCGGATTGCCCGAGGCCGGGCCGCATTTGCCGCCCAGGCGCAGGTCCATCGCGGCGCCGACGCCCGCATCCCGGCACAGGTGGATGGCGCCGAGGTCCCAGAAGGCGCCGAGCACGGCATTGCCGATGCCGCGGTCGATCAGCCGTTGCAGAACGAATGTCGAATCGCTGGGGGCGCCTCCGCCCGGATTGTCGCCGACGTCGGCCAGCACGACCGGCCCGCCGTCGATCGCCAGCGCCCGGTCGAGCGCCGCGTCGATCGAGAGCGAGATCGGCCGCGTTTCCTCGCGAATGTCCCACAACTCCCGGCCCAACTGCCGCACGGTCGTCTCGGCCAGGGCCGGATCGTTGTCGGTCACGACCCAAAGCTTGGCACCGGACTCCGGCACGTCTCCCCAGGGGAAACCGTGGCCGAACGAGACCGACAGGATGCCGTCCCGGCCCTCGAGCGCCTGCATCCGCTTCACGAACCCGATCATCGGCTCGCGCGTCGTGTGCCACAGGCCGACCATGCGACAGTCGTGGACGGCGGTCGCCGGGCGGATCCGGCGGGCGGCGGTGTCGAGGGTCAGCCGATAGAGCTCCCGCGCGCGGTCGACACCGTCGATATGGGGATATTCCTTGAAGGCGATGATGACGTCGGCCGAACGCCGCATGCGTTCGGTGAAATGGCAATGCAGGTCCAGCTCGACGCCGATCGCCACGTCGGGGCCGACGAGGGTGCGGACCCGCTCGATCAGGTCGCCCTCGCAATCGTCGTAACCCTCGGCGGCCATGGCGCCATGGAGCATGAGCAGGATGCCGTCGAGCGGCAGCGCCAAGTCGATATCGCGCAGGATCTCGTTGCGCAATTCCTCATAGACGGCACGGATCGTCCGGCCGGCCGGCTGGGCGAAGGCGGCGATGCTCTCGACCACGGAATGGCCATCGGCCTCGGCCAGACGGCGCCATTCCGCCAGGATCAGCCCATTGCCCTCGGGTGCCGCCCGGCTCGCGTCGCCGTGGAAGATGCCATATTCCTCGAACGCCAGGCGCCCGGTCGGCTGGGGCGAGAAGGTGTTCGTCTCGGTCGCGAACTGGGCGGTAAGGAATTTCATCGGACGGCTCCTTGGAGCGCAGCGGTCAATCGGGCGGGGGACAAGGCGGCGCGGTCGACACCGAGCGCGACCAGGTCGCCGGGAACCGGCTCGCCGCGCGCCAGGGCTGCCGCAAGGCGTGCCATGGCGGGGGCGGTCTGGATGCCGTAGCCGCCCTGGCCGGCAAGCCAGAAGAAGCCTTCGGCCTGGGGATCGAAGCCCACGACCGGCGTGCGGTCGGCGACGAAGCTGCGCAGGCCCGCCCACGAGCGCGAGATGCGGCGCACCGGCAGGTCGATGGCTTTCTGCATCCGGTCGATGCCGAGCGCCATGTCGAGCTCCTCGGCCTGGGCATCGCACGGCACGCTTGGCGTCTCGTCGGCCGGCGACACCAGCAGCTTGCCGGCGTCAGGCTTGAAATAGAATTCCTCGTCCACGTCGATCACCGCCGGCCAGTGCCCGATCGCCAGATCGGCGGGCGGATCGATCAACAGGGCGGTCCGGCGCAGCGGCGTGAGGCCGATCGGGCGGGTTCCCGCCATGGCGCCCAGTTCCTCCGCCCAGGCGCCGGCGGCGTTGATCAGGATGGGAGCCGCGAACGCACCCGCCGTGCTCGTGACCTGCCAGACGCCGTCGCGGCGTGAGACATCCTCGACCTCGGCGCTGGTCACCAGGCGCGCGCCGGCAGACCGGGCGCCGCGCAGGAAGCCCTGGTGCAGTGCGTGGACGTCGATATCCATCACCGAGGCGTCCAGCAGGCCTGCCGCCAGATAGTCGGCCCGCAGCGATGGGATGAGCCGGCGGACCGCGTCACGATCGAGCATCTCGACGCTGGGCGGGCTGATGCGGCGATGATCCTCCAGCGCCGCCAGCTGATCCTCGCGGGCGATGAACAGGCATCCGCGCGGCGTCACCAGCGGATGCTCGGTGAACCCCTGGGGCGGGGCCTCGAAGAATGCCCGGCTGCCGGAGGTGAGCGCGCGGATCGGTGCGTTGCCGTAGCTTTCGGAAAACAGCGCCGCCGACCGGCCCGTCGTGTGGTAACCGGGGAACGCCTCGCGCTCCAGAACGGCGATCCGGGCGTTTCCCGCAAGCTCGAGGGCGATACCGGCACCGGCAATACCGGCGCCGACGATCAGGAAATCGAATTGGTGCATGATGCGGAGACCGGGCTGCCGATGGTCAGGCCCGTACCGGACGGCGGGGCGCCGTCTCGTGCCGATCGCAGTTCCGTTTCATGTGATCTCCTCCCGTCAGCGGATTCGCCGAAACGGCCGATCCTTGCACCGGGAGAGGATGAGTTTGTTTTTCTCTTGGGTCAATAATTTTTTCCGAAGGTAAAAATTATGGCTTCTTTCTCGGCGAGGACGAGCGAGGCTTGGGGGGTGGCGTGTCGCTGCTCACCAGCCGCTTCAGCTCCGATTCGGTGCCGGAGCAGACCGACAGCAGCCGGCACGGCCCGTCGTCGGCCGCCAGGTAGGCATGCCCCATGGTGCTGTCGAAATAGACGGAATGGCCCTTTTCCAGGATGACGGGCGCATAGAACTCCGTATGCAGCGCGATCCGCCCCTCCATCACCATGGCGAATTCCTCGCCGGGATGGCGCAGCAATTCGCCGAATTCCTCGAGCGTCCGCGCCTTGGGTTCGGCGATGATCGGCACCATCCGCTTATGCGAAAGATCGGCGCTCGGGTACCAATGCTCGTAGTGCCGCGTCAGAATATGCTCGCCGTCACCCGTGCGGTTGATGCTGCGCCGGGCCATGACCGCCATCGCCGGCGGCGGCTCCATCGGTTGGGCCGAGAAGAAATACGTGATGTCGACGCCCAGGCCTTCGCTCAGGTTCGTGAGCTTGTCGTAGGTCAGCGACATCTGGTCGTTCTCGACCTTCGACAGGGTGGAAATCGCCAGGCCGGTGCGCTCGCTCATGTCGGCCAGGGTCCAGCCATTCTGCCGCCGCAACTGACGCAGCGCCTCGCCGAGCCGGCCGTTCGGCGCACCCGAGCCCGAATCGCCGCCGTCATCCTTCGGACTGCGCCCGTGTATCGCCATGTCCCGCATTCACCTTTCGGTCGAGGTTTTTCAGTTATTTGCCAAAGAGAAAACCCCAAGAATCGCGGAATTTCAAGGAATTTTGCCTGGCATCCCGATTCGTCGCGATCGGAAGGGCGATGTTTTTGACGGTTCCTCACAAATGTGAAAAATACTTGACGATAAGAAAAATATCCCCCTTCATGAACATGAATTTCAAACCAGGGCTCATGTCCGGCTTCGCGATCAAAGACGAAGCGCCATGAGCGGCAGGCGAACAGGGGACATTATGGGGCAAATAGCTGGAACGGCGCTCGCACGCCATCGCACTCTCGTAAGCTCGATGGCGCTGCTGATCGCCAGCGCGCCCATCGCGGCCCTGGCGCAGACGGCGCCGACCGATCCCAGCACGCCCCCCGTCGCCGGCACCAAGCCGGCGGCGCCCGCCACCGAGGAAATCGTGGTCACCGCGCAGAAGCGCGAGGAAAAGCTGAAGGACGTTCCGGCGTCGGTCACGGCGTTGAGCGGCGACAAGCTCCAGTCGCTCGGCGTGCAGGACCTCGACCATCTTTCGGTATATGTGCCAGGCCTGTCGGAACAGACGACCCGGCCGGGACAGTCCGGCGTCACCCTGCGCGGCATCACGACCGGCAATGCCGGATCGGGTGTCACGGTC
>NZ_DASZBY010000152.1:0-19468 GCF_035943795.1 Aliidongia sp.
CGTGGATTAGCGAAGCCGTCGAAATGGTGCGCGTCGTTCGGAAATTCCAAGATCCGCTCCGACAGACCGACCGGCAATTGCTCCTTGCGCCAGCGTGGATCGTGGCGCTGTAGCCCTTGCACGATCTTGACGAGGTCCGGCTCCGTGTCGAATTGCTTCAGCTGCATCAACCGCTCGGCTTCGTCGTAATAGGGCACGAATTCCTCATAGGGAAACGGCCAAGCTGGACATTGGTGAGCGTCGTCCGCTTCGAATTCATGGGCGGATTGGCGAAGCAGTGCCGCCCCATACCATTTCGTTTTGCCGCCTAGGTTCGCATACTCGCTCGGGAAAAATTGCCTGCCGCCGCGATCGAGCCAGATTTCGGAATGCTTGAAGCAGCCTTGCAGGACGACCTTCGATACATCGAGCGTAGTGTCGTCCATTGGCAGCACCGGGCCGCGCTCGATCAGCAGGGTCCGAATCCCCGCCTGCGCCAAGCCATAGGCGGCGGCCGAGCCACCAGCTCCGGATCCAATGATGATCACGTCGTAATCCATGCTGCTCTCCCATGGTTCGGATCGAAGGCTTCGATCGGGTTGCGGTCGCGGCGGCAAGGGTCAGGACGGTTGGGCGGCTTCCTGGTCCAGCCACACGACATGCCCATCGGGATCGCGGACCATCGCCGCGCGGCGGCCGTCATCGAGCTCGACGATGTCCGGAGAGACGAAGGCAACATGGGCAGTGTGGAGGCGGACGACGGTCGCGCTCAAATCATCGACCGCGAGACGCAATTCCAACTGCACCAGATCGTTCGATCGCGCATCCCGGGCGGCCGGTCGGCCGGTTGGCGGCGTGAAATAATCGAGGAATTCGATGCCTGGCCCATTCGGACTCGTCGGCCGCAGCCCCGTAATCCCGACGACGGCATTGAACGTGCCGTCGAGGCGTTCCTGGGCGGATCCCCGATTGACCGTCTGATACGCCACGGTCATGCCCAGGAGATCGCGATAGAAGGCCGTGCTCCGGTCGGTGTCGGATATCCCGATCGCGGAATGGTCGATGCCGAGAAATACCCGCTTGTCGTCTGATTGATGCCAAACCGCCCGCCCCTGGCCTTTCGGAAAGGACAAGAGCTCCAAGGGATGGCCGTCGGGGTCCCGAAATTTGAACGCTCTGACGGATCCGTTTTGCGGGGGAAGCAGAATCGGCCCTCCCTCAGAGATCGGCGCGAACGGGACCTGGCGAAGGGCGGCATAGGCCTTGTCCATGTCCGACACGATCACGGCGAAGTGCTGGAACCAGAGATCGGGGCTCTGGCTGCCGGCGGGGTAGGGTTTGCCTGGTCGGGTATATTGGACGAAAACGACCTCGTCCGACCCGAGCCGCATCGTAACGAATTTCGCCCGCGCGGCCCGGATACCGAACAGATGAGCAAAGCCGTTGCCGGAAAATGCGCCGTGGTCGACCGAGGTGAAGCCGAGGCCGAGATGAAAGAATTGCTCGGTACGGGCGACGTCCGAGACCGGGACGATGATCTGCTCCAGCCGGACAACCGCGGCATCGGCGCCCTGACCAGAACAAGCCAATGCGAAGAGCGCAATCGTCCATCGCAAAGTCGGAAAACAGCGGCGGAGCATAAGATTCCCTATCTTGCCGTCGGAACTAGCGCTGGATCGGATGAGGAATGTTCATGGGAACGGGCAAGCCGTCCGACCGGACGATAAATCGGCCAATATTCTGCGGTGTATTAAGGCTTAGAGCCTTGCCGAAATCAGCGCCCCTGCCCACTACCGTTCTGGCATCATTTCGATAGCGCATTGTTATACGACGGGCGTTTCGCCTTGCGCAGGAATGCTCCGAAACTTGACGGTTACTGTACGGGCTTCAGTTCTCCGGCCCGTCGGAAATGTCCTTGGACAACGACGCCGGCGTTCGGATGACTCCCGGCGTGGGCGATATCGGCGGGTATTCCCCTGGCGTCTTCTTGCTCATTCGCAAATCCGGAAATCCAGGCGGTACGATTGAGATGGGGTCTCCAATCGCGCAGGCGGGCGAATTTAACGAAGGCCTGCAGGGCCGGCGAATACGACCTGCCGGAGACGACAAGCAATTCGACCTGCTGGCGCAGGCAGTCGCCTTCGAGTGGGATAGCCGATAGAGATTGCAGATGCGGTACGTGATCGGGCGAAAGGATTACGCCGAGCCCGGCCGCAGCCATATGTTGAAGGTGGCTTTCCTGGTGACCTCGATGTCCGATCTTCGGCTCAAGATCGCGCGCCGTGTCGATGCGCCTCAATCGGCCGGCCACCTCGCAGCCTACGCGCTCAAGCCAAATGACATCGGCGAGCGCCTCGATCGGGATCGATTTGTGGGCGGCCAATGGATGGGACGGTGATGCGATGACGACGTAACGCTCCTCGAACAATCGCCAATGATCAATCCGTTCGGGAAGGTCCTCCGGGTCATCAACGAGGGCAGCGCTTACCTGCCCATCAAGCAGTAGCTCCACAAGCTCGTCCGTCGGGGCCTCGATCATTTCGACCTGCAGTCCCGGAATCATCCGAGCGATTTCCATGAGGGGTTCGACGATCAAGGTCGCGGAGATCGAGGGCGCCAACCCGATTTGCAGTGGCGCAATTTTGCGACGCTTGTAATCACTCACCTGTTGGCAAACCGCCTCGATCGATGAAAAGACATTTTCCAGCATCGGCAAGACGATCTTGCCGAGATCCGTCAATTGGGTGAGTTGGCGTTCTCGATAGATCAGCGCGCCCCCCAACTCATGTTCGAGCTTCTGCACGGCTTTGGTCAGAGCGGGTTGACTGACATTGCATTGCTCGGCCGCACGCGTAAAATTGAGAGTACGAGAGACGGCTAGGAAATAGCGCACCTGATGAAATTCCATGCCATTTCCTCTTCACTTTATTCCGAGTTTTAGTCGGTACCAATCGTCGACTGGCGCCTCGGTGTTCCCTGACTTAGGACCGATCCCGGAAAAGCCGATTTCGAAGAAGGTGCGTCCACTCTCCGATGGAAGGGCGAAAAGCCCTGCCGTGTCTTTGGTGCTGATATGAAATTCGCTTAATTTGTCTGAAGTGCCGCGGGCGTCGGCTGCGGGCGGTGCCTGTGGGTCGCCTTCTGCGACCGTCGGAAGCGTCACGCCGTCGGTTGTTACAACCCATCAGCGGCGCAATTGTAAATCCCGATCGATCCGCTTCAACGGTGCTTCTTTGGTGATTTTCGAGCGTAGGTGCCGAAGGTCTTTAGCCATAATTTGCGATCATCAAATCAATGCGACTTTGTTATTGGGCGCGTGGCGTCAATTATTTCATCATCTCATTTCGCGCGACGAAATTGGGGCGAGTATTTTCTAGCCCGGATAGCCGGAAATGCGGCCGTCAAATTGGTCGGGGAGCTGATCAGCGGCGTTCAGCTTGACGAGATGGCGAGGCGGATCGTCGGTTGGCCGGGCTGTCCATAGGATTTGTCTATGCGCCTGTCAAAGCCTGCTGGTCGCGCTTCCAGCCACAACGGACGGTAAGACCTTTACAAAATCATCAAGCTTGATTGCATGCGGGAGCGTGAATTCCATGACTGATTCCAAGGGAAATTTCGCATTGTCGGCGATCGCCTGGATCGCGACGGCGTGGATCGTCTATGTGTTCATCTGGTATCTCCAATATAAATTCCTTGGCCATCCCGGCAGCGTCGAGCTGTTCACCACGATTACGGATTGGCTGGGGCTTCACGGCCATGAGAAGGCGATGCGGATTGGGACAGGGTCGTGCGAGCTTCTCTGTTCGCTCATTCTGCTGCTCCCGGGCCTGCAGGGTCTCGGCGGTCTCGGTGCCGTCACTCTGATGACCGGCGCCATCGTTTTCCATCTGGCCTCGCCGCTCGGGATCGATCCCTATAACGATGGCGGGGTTCTGTTCAAGCAGGCCTGCAGCGTCTGGATTTGCGGCGCGATCATCGTCGTCCTTCGCCGCGATCAGCTGTTTGGTTTGGCCCTGCGCTTTGGGTTGCTCAAACCCCGATCCTCGTAAGTCAACGGGCACGGGATCCGGGCGACGTCTCGGTTCTGATTGGTCGCGTCGCGGCGATCGACAAAGAACAACGGGCGGTGTTCTTGGGCGATCGGCAGGTAGGCTACGACACGCTGTTCGTCGCGACAGGCGCGCGGCACGCCTATTTCGGGGACGTGGAAAAGGATCGCGTCGGCCGCGTTCTGGTCGGGCCGGCCCCTGAGGCCGAAGGACTATCCCGAAATTTCGTGCTCGGCGATACGGCATGCGCGCTCGATGGTCAGGGAAAGGCGCTGCCGGGTTTGGAGCCGGCGGCGAAACAGCAGGATGTCCACGTGGCGTCATCGATCCGCGCCCGTCTGGCCGCGCGCGCGATGCCGCGGTTCCACTATCGCAATCTGGGCAATCTCGCGACCATCGGCCGCTTCGCCTGGCTATTGTGGGGGCTCGTCCATGCCCGGTTTCTGATCGGCTTTCGCAGTCTCATCGCGGTGCTGACGGAATGGCTTTGGCCTGCCTCATCTCGGGGCGCGGCACGCGCCTTATCATCGGACCGATGTCGGAAACGGGCGAACCCGACGCCGGCTCCGGAGCGAGGGTCTATTCGGTTCCGCAGGGCGGCATGGGAGCAAATTTCGATGCGGGCTCGATGTCGTATTCGATCTCGAGCTCGGTCGCGCCGGTCTTACGGGCGGCTCGTTGTTCGAAAATCCAATCCTCTCCTGCTTGGCGGGCCGCGGAAAAACAGGAGTAGGGGCGCGGGGTTTCGAGACGAACACCGCACACTACCTTGATAAGTCGGAACATATTTGTGAACTACAAACCATTACTTGAGTGATGAATATCAGGGCCATGCCTTCGGCTGCTCTTCCGAGCAATCGGGAGCCGTGTTCCCATAAAACTGAGGGGTAGCTTCAGCATCAGTCTGGTCTTGGCCGTCCCACCTTTCGACCGGCGAAGCGGGGACCGACGTCTTACGGCTAGATGAGGAAGGGGAGTGTATTTGCTCGAGTACACCCAAGTATCGGTCGTAGCGGCGACCTGGATCGAAACGAACAGCCTAAACCCTGGTCAAGCCCAGCTTACTCCCCCAATCCGACAAGCAGGAAATACCAGTTGTTTATTGTATCGATGCCCTGCGCATTGGCGACGACAAGGCAAAATACGACCCAGAGTCGTGCTTCTAAAACGGCGGGTATCAATACGATAAGCAACCGGTATTTCCTGCTTCGCCGCTCGGCGCGCAAATTCCACTGAGTTTCGAAGGCGAGCCGTCACGTGGCCAAACGTCCTTATGTCGGCCGGTCTTCGCGCTCGGCCGCCCCGTCAGCAAGGCCGCCGAAGCTTTTGACCTGGAGGCGGCCCATCAAGTCACTCGCTTAAAATGTAACGAATTTTCCGGGTTCCCGCGGCGAGGCTCCGGCAGTTCCGGCGCCAGCTTTTCCATCCGGCACACGACCGGGGTATGAGGCTCATCATCGACGACGAATTCAAAATTGGTCTGGTTCGTCATCTTCCGCACCTGCGGGCCTTTGCCCACATGATCGCGCGGAACCCGACGATGGCGGAAGATCTGGTTCAGGATACGGCCTTGCGAGCGCTGGCGAGCCGACATCAATTCAGGCCTGGAACGAATCTCAAGAGCTGGCTTTTCATCATCCTCAGGAATCGCTTTCTCACGCTCATGAAAAGCCGCAAAGGGAGGACGGAAGTCGGGGTTGATCATCTCGATGCGATGAGGTCGGTCGATGGTGGGCAGGAAGTAGCGATAGAGATCCGGGAGTTCCTGGCCGCGTTCCGGCGGCTACCGCCCAGCTATCGGGAAGCTCTGATCCTGGTCGGTGCCGGCGGCAGCTCCTACGAAGAGGCCGCGGAAATCGCCGGCTGTCCAATCGGCACGATGAAAAGCCGCGTATCGCGCGCCCGATCGGAATTGGAGCGGCAACTCTATGGCGTCGAGCTGTCGGTGTCGTCCCTGAAGAAGACTGCCTGAGCTGGTTGTGACATCGCCATGGGCCGGAGGAGCGCGCGTTGAAACCCGAGTTGATGCGGATCGCGCTTGAGGACCATCGTGGGGTAGACGGCGGGGAGATCGTGCGCCTGAAGCGGCGGCCAAGCGTCGGCGGCAAACAGCCGGTGGTAGAAGCCTCGCTGGCGACCTCGCTGCAGATCTTCTTTTCCCTGTTCGATCGCTCGAACTGACCCATGCCGTCTGAGGAGCGACGTATCTACGCTGCCGTGTCCTTGCCTGATGTTGGCACGCGGAACGGATGGTCGAGGAATTCGCTGAGCGGCCGTGGCTTGGCGTCGGCCACGACATAGAAGAGGCCGCCGGCAAGCCCAAAGTTCTTCAGGAAATCCCACAGGTGCGACAGCGCCGGTCCGCCGTCGCCAGCCACGAAGAAGCCGCCGGGATAGGCCCAGAAATTGTGATAGAGCACGGCCGTGACGATGCAGAAGCCCGCGAGCACGAAGGCGGCCCCGCGATCGAAGATCCGCAACAGAATGCAGATCGGCGTGATGATTTCGATCGCCGCGCCGAACGCCAGCAGGATCGGCCCGCCCGGCAAAAACGACGAATTTGCCTGCTCCAACGCCGCATTCCAATGCACGATCTTGTCGAGAGCGCTGAAAGGAAACAGCGCGACCAGGAACAGGCGCGCGATGAATGGCGCGTAGGGATCCATAAAACGCATCGGGCTTCCTCCGGTTCCAGACCGATACCTTAGCGTACGACGGTGGTCTGAAGTTTCACGGTCGGCCAGTTCTTGTCCCCATCGACCAGTTCGGTCGGCAGGTCTTTGCGCCAGAGGACGCGCGCCTGCAGGGTGTAGTTGAGATAGAGCTTGCCATTGACGATCGTGAAGGCCGCCGGGTCGATGTCGGCCTTTTGGCCGTGGGCGACGGCATAGGCGCAGAAGCCGCCGAAGTCCGGCTCATATTTCGCCGGATGGGCGACGAATGCGCGGCGATGGGCTTCCGTCGCGAAGCGCCAGCTGGCACCGTCGAACTGGGCTGTAATTTCCGGCACACCCAGCACGGGCTTGCCGTCAGTGAAATAGGCGACCGGGTCATAGCCCTTGATCGCGATGCCCTCGACCGTGTTGACCACACCCTCATGCGACGCTTTCGGCACTTCTGACTTCGGCAGCTCGATCCGGTCGGAGGCGAGCGCCGTGCCGGAGACGAACATCAGGCCGAGAGCGGCGGCAATAACCCCCGGGCCAAGCCGGCTTCGGCTGGCTTTGGGAGCGGAGAACGAGAGTGTCTGGTCGGGCATCGGAGGGATCCTTGAAGGAAGCATGGGGCGCAGCTTCGCCCGGGGCCGTCCGGCCTGGAAATACCCGCTAATTATTGTATCGATACCTGAGGGTATGATGTCGGGGGAATCGGCTAGGCGGTCGCGCGCAGCCGCGGCGCTGCGTAGCCGGCAGCCGAGCGGGAAAAGCGGTAGGAACTGCGTTGCCCGACCTTGGGGCCGCGTTCGATGACGCCCCCATCGGTCAACACACGCAGAGCGCGGCTGACAGCCTGGGATTTCAATCCGAGATTCGAAGAAATCTCACCGGTGTTGATGACCGCGAAGTCGCTGAAATCCAAGTGGTCGGTGAGATACCAAAGGACTTGATAGGCCTCTCGACCAAATGCCGGGGCGCGGGCAATCATCATGCCGTTCAAATGATCCATGTCACTCTCGCCCTCTCGATGGATTGAGGAAACGAACGTGCCTGTCCGAAACGGCGCGCGGATTTCTCCGCGCGCCGTCTGGCGAGTGCCTAGAACTTGACCGAGGCCTTCATGTAGATGAACCGGCCAGTGAAGTCGTAACCGGCTGAAGCCGCCGCGTTGTTGCCCTGACCCGTGGGGACCAGGAACGGCGGATCCTTGTCGAACAGGTTGTCGACACCGACCGTCAGGTTGACGTTCTTGTACTGATAGGTGCCGCTGATGTCGTGATAGAAGACGCCAGCAGCCTCATTGCCCTCGAAGTCGCCGGTACCCGTGCCGCTGACGCTGTTCTTGACGCCGCCGTAGTAGCGGGTCGTCCAGTTGACCGACCAGGTATCTCGCTTGAACGTCGTACCGAGCAGAGCCTTGAAGCGCGGCTCCGCACCGTCCCCGTTCGGCTGCAGGCTGTAGGCACCGGCCTGCTGCACCGTCACGCCGCCGGCGCTGACGTTATCGCTCAGCAGGTAGTTGACCTGGCCGTTGAAGTCGAGATGGCCCCAGGCCGGCAGGCCGAGCTTGGCCGTGTCGATGCCATAGGTCAGATCGATATCGATGCCATCGGTGTTTTCCTGCCCGACGTTGGCGTTGATCGCCTTCACCGGGCCGAGCGCGCCAGACGAGGTGCGCGGACCGACCAGCTGGCAGGCGACCTGCTGGGAGACGAGGTAGGGCACGCCGCCGAAGCAGGAGGCCAGCAGCTGGTTCGGATCGAAGCTGCCGATCTCGCTGCGGATCAGAACGGTGTAGTAGTCGGCCGAAACCGACAGGCCCGGGATCCAGTGCGGCGTCGCCACACCACCGAAGGTCCATTCCTGCGAGGTTTCCGGATGCAGCTGCGGATTGCCACCGGTCGAGGCTGTGATTTGATTGACCTGGGTCAGACCGGCCGTCGTAACGCCGGCCGGCAGGGAGGCCAAGCAGGCGGCGGCGCCCTGGAAGGCACCCCCGGTCGCGCAGGGATCGCTGCCGCCGACTTCCGTCTGCGACGCGCCGCTGAAGAGTTCGCGGAGCTGCGGCGCGCGGAAGCCGGTCGAACGGCTGCCACGCAGACGCCAGTCGTCGTTGATGGCGTAGTCGAGGCCGAACTTGTAGGTGATCGATTTGCCGAAGATCGTATTGTAGTCGTACCGTGCGGTAGTGTCGGCCGTCAGCATCTTGACGAACGGCAGGTTCGACAGCAGCGGTGCGTTCAACTCGACATAGCCCGACGAGGTGGCGTAGCTGCCCGAGGTCGGGGTCGCGAAGGTCGCGCCATCGCCCTGGGCGGTGATCGCGTCCGGGTGATCGAACAGGGTTTCCGGCCGATATTCGAAGCCGACGACGGCACCCAGGGGACCGGCCGGCAGATTGTAGACCGTGCCGCCGATATGGCCATAGGCGGTCTGCTCGGTGTATTCGCTCGTGTCGGTATTGGTGAACGCGAAATACTTGGCCTGGGCCGGGGTCAGCGTGTTGTAGCCGAAGAAATTGGCGATCGAGCAGCCCGGCGACGTGCCGCAGGGGTTGATGCCAAGTTCTTGGGACAGCTTGAAGAAGTTGGCTTCGTTGGCGACGTTATAGGTCGCCGACGACTTGCCGTACATATAGCCGATCTCCCAATCGTATTTCCCGAGCACGGTGCCCTGCAGAGCGGCGCGGATACGATAGGTGTTGACGTCGTCGCTATAGAGACGCGGGCCGTTCTCGAACCGACGGGTCAGGATCGGCACATCGGTGTTGACGTTGGCCGCCCCGTAGAGCGCCGCTGCATTCGGCGCGTTCGTCGGGTTGAACGGGTTTGCCACGGTCTGGCCGGCGGCGTTGACGTAGTTCGCCGCAGCGAACAGGCCATTCGGGAACTGCGGCGTGGTGACGTTGGAGCCGAGCGGTTCCGGGTTCAACTGCTCGGACGACTGCCGGTCGGTGTAGAAGCCTTCGATCACGGCCGTGACGTTGGGCGCCAGGTCGTAATGCGTGGTGAAGTTGATCTGCTGCCGGTCGAGGCCGGCGGTCAGGCCGGCGTTCGGCAAGGTATTGAAGCGCACCCCCTTCCCGTCGATGAACAGGTCGCCCGGGCTGAGGCCGCCGCCGGAGCACACGCCCGGTCCGACCTGGACCGTGCAGAGCGATCCTGCTGCCGACGACAGCACGGGATTGTTGATGCCGTTGTTGCCGAAGTAATAGTTGGTACCGCCGATGCTGCCGATGGCGCCGGTGACGCGGCTCGAAACGTTCGCCTCGTGTCTGATATCGGCGTCCACATGCAGGTCGGTCGCCCACTTGCGGTCGGAGCCCAGCAGCGGATCCGTGTGGTCGGTGCCGACGTTGAGCAAGATGTTGCCGCGGTCGAAGTCGGCGCCAACGGTCGAATAGACCGAGTGGCGCAGGCCATCGCCATAGCTGGTCTCACCGACCGAGCCGCCGATTTCAACCCCGTTGAAATGTTGCTTGGTGATGATGTTGATGACGCCGCCGATCGCGTCCGCGCCGTAGATCGACGAAGCGCCGTCACGCAGCACTTCGATGTGATCGACCATCGACACCGGGATGTTGTCGAGATCGACTGCATCGGTCGTGCCCTGCGTGTCGGTGAACGGGAAGCGCTGGCCGTTCAGCAGCACGAGCGTGCGCTGCGGACCCAGGTTGCGCAGGCCCACTTCCGAAGCACCGACACCGCCGTTGGCGCTGTTGGCCGTGAGGCCGCCGGTGAAGTCGACCGACGGCAGCTTCAGCAGGATCTGCTCGACCGTGGTCGCTGCTTCCCTGGCGATGTCCTCGCTCGAAACGACCGTGATCGGATTGGCGCTCTTCGCATCCGAGTTCTTCAGGCGCGACCCCGTTACTTCGATGGTTTCAGTCTGCGGCGCGGTCTGCGCGAACGACGTTGATGCGGGTATGAGCGCAGCGGCCAAGGCAGCAAACGCCACGGAGCCTCGAAGTCGGTGATCCAGCTTCGCGGCTGGTTTTGCCCAATGAGATGAAGCCATTTAAACCCCCAGATGTGTCCCCCGATGGAGCCTGCGCCTGAAGTGTCGGCAGGTTTCCCCATCGCTGGCTGGACCATGCTTCTGGTTTTTGCAGTCGGTCGCGGACGGTTTGCCGATATTCCGGACGAAATGACGATCGAATTTCAGTATCTGCTTCATTGTTTCGATATGATGCAAAGCAGCAACAGCACTGTGGCCGTCGATGCGGACCAAGAATTGTGCATAATTCTCTGTAGATTTAGGATCTTTGCGGATTGTTTCGACAAATCCGCGAGTTATCAAATTAATTACTTTTGAGCGGATTACGGTTTGCGAAATTTTCCGTAGGCTGAAAGCCAGTCTCGTCTCGGAGTCGAGGTTGAGCCACGCCACGGACCGGAACAAATCCCGGAGAACACAGAGTTGTAAGCGGCCGGCGATCTTGCTTGGGATTGAACTTTGACGGCGTCGATTTTCGGGCACAGACGCTGGTTTTATTAGAGAAACGCCCCCTCTACGGATTGGCGATTGGTGAACCGGTTCTTTCATGAAAAAAGCCGCCAACACTTCGAGTTTTGCCAAACAGCAGCGGTCGGTTGATAGGATTTCGATCACGCTCTTGCCGGGGCTGAGCGCCGAACTCTACGCCGCCGGACGGGACCGGTTCGAGGTGCTGCCCTCGCTTGACCATCTGCTTTTGGTGCAGGTCGGAATTCCAGCGCAGGTCGCTTGTCGCATCGGCAGCCAATATCGCAACAGCATCCAGAGTCACGGCGATATCGCGCTCGTTCCCGTGGGGATGAGCAGCACGTGGGAGGTCGACCCCGCTTCGATTGCAATCCGATTCAGGTTCACGATTGCACGCCTCCGCTCGATTGCTACGGACATGGGATATGACGACGGGGGCATCGACCTTGCGCCTCAAATGCAGGAGCGAGACCCGCAGATCGAGCATATTGCCGCAGCGATCAACGATGCGATGACCGCGGAAGAGCCTATAGGGCGCGTCTACGCCGAAAGCTTGGGAATGGCGCTTCTGACACGCATCGTCATCCGCTTCGGCGAAGTGTCAGTGCCTGAGGTCACGCAGGGGCTGACCAAATGGCAGCTTCATAGAGTTTTCGACTATATCGATTCGAATCTCGAAAGCGATTTGCCGCTGGTCGAGTTGGCGGGCGTCGTGGGGTTAGGCGTATCGCATTTCAGAAACCAGTTCCGTCTTTCAACGGCGACGACTGTCCACCGCTATGTCATGCAACGCCGCGTGGAGCGGGCATCTGCACTCCTGTTGCAAGGGCGCTCGATCAGCGAGGCGGCATTGGAGGCCGGCTTCACGGATCCAAGCCACATGGCGCGCCTGATGCGCCAAAAGTTGGGAATATTGCCACGCGAGGTCGTCCGAAGAGGAAACCAAGGTCCGCCAATTCTAATCTAGCTTTCTCGCTCGTGGACATCCCGAGTCGAGACCAACTTCCGCCATAGGTTCTTTCTCGTCTATCCAGATCGACAATGACGCATCTGCGATATCAGTCGCTCGCACTCGATCGTTTCCGCCGAAACACTCTATTTTGGTTCAACACGCTGATTGGGTTTTCAGCCTATTGGCTCATAATTTTGCCCGCTGATCCGTCCGCGCGATGCGTGACAGCAGGTAGTCCACCTCGGTCTTGGCCTTGGCGCTGAGCACCGGGCCAGGCTTGCGTTGGGTGTCCGACGCAATGGCGCCGCGCTTCTGCAAAACATATTTGCGCACGGCCAGGCCCACGCCCTGTTGCTGCTCGTAGCGGATCAGCGGCAGATGGGCGTCGAACAGGTCATGGGCCGTGTCGCGCTTGCCGTCCAATTGCAGGCGGACGACATCGACCAGCATGTCCGGGAAGGCATAGCCGGTCATGGCACCGTCGGCACCGCGTTCCATCTCGAAATCAAGGAACAGCCCGCCGTTGCCGCACAGGATCGAGATCGGCTTCATCGAGCCGTCCTTCTGGAAGCCTCGCAAGGTCGAGATCTTTTCCAGGCCCGGCCAATCCTCATGCTTCAGCATGACGCAGGAAGCATGGTCCTGCACGATCTGGCGGATGACCTTGGGCGTCATGACCACGGTGAGCGTCAGCGGATAATCCTGGATCACGAACGGAATGTCGGTACCGATCGCCTCGACCGCCTGGGCGTAATAGGTCGTGATCTGGTCGTCGGTCCGCAGCGACGGCGGCGGCGCGATCATGACGCCGGCGGCGCCCAGATCCATGGCACTGCGCGCGAGCGAGCGCATGGCGGCAAAGCCCGGCGCCGACACGCCGACGATGACCGGCACCTTGGTGCGGTTCACCACCTGTTTGGTGATGCCCAGCGCCTCTTCCATGTCGAGCTTCGGTGCCTCGCCCATGATGCCGAGGATGGTCAGGCCCGTGGCGCCGCAGCCGACATAGAAATCGGTCATACGGTCGACCGACGCGGTATCGACGCGGCCGTCCGGATGGAACGGCGTCACGGCAATGGGGTAGACGCCCTGGGCGGTCGCGTCGAGGCGCATGGGAATTCTCCTGGCTCAGTTCGTTTGTTCGGGCCGCTTCGGCGGCGTGATGCGGGCGAGATAGTCGGTCTTGCTGAATTGCATATGCTCGACGCAAAGCTGGGCGAGGGCCCAGCTGTCACGACCGCGCAGCAACTCGATCATCATATCGTGCTGCTGGCGGGAAATCTTGAGTCCGGCCGGGTCCGCCAGGTTCTTAGCGCGCATCGGCAGGGTCAGCCCCATGTAATCCTGCAGCGCGCGGACCAGATAGGGATTCCGGCAGGCCCCGAACAAGGCGATGTGAAACGCGTCGTTGGTCTCATGGATGCCGCGCAGATCCCCGTCGTCGGCGTGGCGGCAATAGCGCGCCTGGATCGCGCTCAACCGCTCGATCAGTTCAGGCGACGCCGGCAGCGAAATCATCAATGCCGCCTGGCGGGTCAACAGTTCGCGCACCTCGTAGATCTGCCGCACTTCCTCGGCCGAGTATGAGCTGACGGTAGCGCCGATATTCTTCTCGCGCCGGACGACGCCGGTCCGCTCAAGATGGACCAAAGCCTGACGAATGAAATGTCGCGTTGCGCCATATCGCGCCATCAGCGCGTCCTCGACCAGCCTCGACCCGGGCGCCAAGCGGCCGAAGATAATGTCTTCCTCGAGCCGCTTCAGGATCTCGTCCTGCTCGTCCCGGCGAGCTTGCGCCGCCCCGGCTTCGGGAGCGAGGCGGCCGTTCATTGCTGCATCCATCCCGATAGGCGATAGCAATGCTCGACCAAACGCAAGGTTTCGAGATTGTCGATGGGCGAGGTCTCGAACGGCGTCCCGGCCGCGAGCGCATCTACGAAATGGGCGATGGTCGCGTCATAGGAGTTTTGATAGGTCTCGGTCAGGTCATAGTGCTGCTGGGCCGGTGCCGAGCCGTGCAGGCTCAATGTCGAGCCATCCAGCTGGATGGCACCCGCATCACCCAGGATATCGAGCCGGTCGGTCTGGGCGGGCGGCGCGCCATGGGCGGCGAAGCTGGCGAAGACGGCGATCCCGGCGCCCGCCTGGCTGCGCAGCTGAATGACGGCGCCATCCTCACCCAGCACGTCGGGACTGGTCCGGCTGAGTGCCGCCGCCGTCACCTGCAGCGGGCCTAGCAGCATGCGCAGCGTGTCCAGATGGTGGATCAGCACTTCCGCAACAAGCAAGCGCCGTTCGGTCCGCATGAAGGGTTGCCGCTCCAGCGCTGGGCGTCGACCGTTCTCGTCGAGCAGCGTTCCAGAGGTGACCAGCCGCAGTTCGGCGGCCTTGACCGTGCCGATCCTGCCCTGGCGGAGCCAGGAGGCGGCGTCGCGGTAGTAGGCGCGGAAGCGCCAATTCTCATGCACCATCAGTCGGGTGCGGTCGGCCATGTCGGCGACCAGGGCCTCGGCTTCGGTCAGGGTCGGCGCCAGCGGCTTCTGACACAGCACCGCCAGGCCATGGTTGGCGGCGAGCCGCACCAGTTCGGCATGGACGGCGCGGGGTGCCGCGATATCGACCGCGTCGAGGTCACCGGTGGCGAACATCTCGGCCGCGCCCGCATGGACGGTTTCGATATCGAACTCGGCCGCCCGGCGGGCGGCGTTCTCGGCCGACGGATCGGCGATCGCCACGATCCGCGCCCGGTCGGCCAGCCCACGCCAGGCGCGCAAGTGATGCTGTGTCACCCAGCCGGCGCCGACAAGCCCGACGCGGAGCGGGGCGCTCATGGCGCGAAGCTCGGGATGGCGCGGCCGGTCTCGGCGTCGAACAGATAGGCGGCGCGGGCGGCGAAGCAGAGATCGACCATTTCGCCCGGCGCGACCCGAATGTCGCGCGGCAGGCGGGCGGTGCAATCGATGCCGCCCTCGGTCTCGATCGCAAGCAGGGTCTCGGCACCCAACGGCTCGACCGCGAAGGCCCGGCCGCGCAGGCGTCCATGGACGGGATCGCCGCACAAGGCAGCATCCAGATGCAGGTCTTCGGCGCGGACGCCCAGGATGACCGGCCGACCGGCCATAGGCGCCAGTGCTGCCGGGGCCCAGCGGACGAGAGGCGTCCGGATGGTCGGGCTGTCGATGTGATAGGCACCGTCGTCCGACATCAATGGTTGGGTGAACAGGTTCATCGGCGGCGAGCCCAGGAAACGGGCGACGAAGGTATCGGCCGGTTGCCAATAGACCTCCAGCGGGGCGCCGATCTGAGCGACGCGGCCGTTGTTCATGACGCAGACGCGCGTGCCCATGGTCATGGCCTCGACCTGATCGTGGGTCACGTAGATCATGGTGGAACCCAGCCGGCGGTGCTGCTTGATCAGTTCGTTGCGCGTATTGACCCGCAGCGAGGCGTCCAGGTTCGACAAAGGCTCGTCGAACAGGAACACCATCGGTTCGCGGACCATCGCCCGGCCGAGCGCCACGCGCTGGCGCTGGCCGCCCGACAGGGCCGCGGGCTTGCGCTCCAGCAATGCCTCCAGGCCCAGGATCCGGGCGGCATCCGCGACCCGACGATCGATCTCGGCCCGGTCGATCCGGCGCCGGCGCAGGCCGAAGGCCAGGTTCTCGGCGACGCTCATGTGCGGATAGAGCGCGTAGGACTGGAACACCATGGCGATGTCCCGGTCCTTGGCCGGGACGTCGTTCACGACCCTTCCGTCGATCGAGAGATTGCCGGAACTGATGGTCTCCAGCCCGGCGATCATGCGCAGCGTCGTCGATTTGCCGCAGCCGGACGGGCCCAGCAGCACCATGAACTCGCCGTCGGCCACGGTCAGGTCGACCTGATCCACCACCGTGAGCGTGCCATAGCGTTTGCTGAGCCGATCGAGCCGTACCACTGCCATCCGCGTTTCCTGCTATTTGATCGCGCCGGCCGTCATGCCGCGGATGAGTTTTTCCGAGAAGAAGACATAGACGAGGATCACCGGCACGACCGAGATCATCACGCCGGTCGCGATCATGCCGATGTCCTGGAAATGGTCGCCCATGAAGGCGCGGATGCCGATCGGCAGGGTGCGCTTCTCCGGGTCGGTGATCAGCACGACCGCGAACAGGAACTCGTTCCACAGCTGGATGAAGTTCAGGATCAGCGTGGTCGCGATCGCCGGCATGCCGATCGGCAGCACGATGCGGACGAAAATCTCGATATCGCCGTAGCCGTCCATCTTGGCGGCGTCGAACAGATCCTGGGGAATGCGGGCGAAGAAGCCTTCCAGCAGGTAGATCGTCAGTGGCAGCTGCAGCGAGATATAGACGAGCATCAGACCGAACAGGCTGTTGTACAGGTCGTAATCGACCAGGATCTGATACAGCGAGATCAGCGTGATCTGCGGTGGAAAGATGATCGAGGAAAACAGGATGCCGTAGATCACCCGGTTGCCGGGGAAGCGATAACGCGCCAGCGCGTGGGCGGCGGCGGCACCGACCAGGGTCACGACCGCGACGGCACCGACGGTGACCCAGGTCGAATTCCAGAAATATGTGGCGAAGTCCGAATCGACCCAGGCGATGCGGAACTGCTCCCAATGGAACGGGTGCGGCCAGGCGTAATGGTCGAAGCTGATCTCGGTCGTGGTCCGGACCGACATGCTCGCGAGCCACAGGAAGGGCGCCACCGTGTAGATCGTATAGATGCCGATGACGAGGGCGAGCGCGCCCCGGCCGAATCCCCGCGGCATGGCGATGGCGGCCAATTCAATACTCCAGCCGCTCGGTCGAGCGCAGCAGGCGGTTGAGGATAACGACCGCGGCGCAGACGACGCAGAACCAGACCGTCGCGATCGCGGAGGGATAGCCCAGGTCGAAGCTGTTCCAGTTGAACGCGCGCTTGTAGACATAGGTCGAGACGGTCTCGGTCGCCCACAGCGGCCCGCCGCCAGTCATGATCCAGACCAGGTCGAAGATCTTCATCTTGCCGATGAAGGCCAGGATATAGAGGTTGAGCAGCGTCGGCCGCAGCATCGGCACGATGATCCAGCGCAGCTTGGCGCCCCAGCCGCAATTGTCGAGCTCGGCCGCTTCGAGCACTTCGCCGGGCAGGGAATGGATGGCGGCCAGGCACACCACCATGTTGAACCCGGCCCATTTCCAGGCATGGGTCACGATCAGCGCGCCCAGCGCCAGATTGGGCGAGCCCAGCCAGGAGGACGCAAGCCAGCCCAGGCCGACGGCGCGCAGGCCCAGGTTCACGACGCCCCAGTCGTAATTATAGATCCACATCCATAGGATCGCGACGACGACATAGGACAGTAGCACCGGCGTGAACCAGGCGACGCGCAGGAAACGCGCGAACGGTACGCCCGCGTAAAGCGCCACCGCGAGTAGCAGGCCGGTCGCGACGTCGAGGATCGGCGCCACGAACGACCAGATGAAGGTGTTGCGGACCGCAATCCAGAAGGTCTCGTCGCCGGTCAGGTCGCGATAGTTGGACCATCCGACGAAGCTGACGTCGGAACCGTCGATGGTGAAGAAGCTGTCATAGATCGTGCGGAACGCCGGATAGGCCGTCATCGCGCCATAAACGATCAAGGCCGGCGCCACGAAGATCATCAGCACGACCCAGGTCGTCCGGCGCGGGTCCGCCAGCGAACGGGTGGGCGGCGCGCTGTCCGCGCGCGCCGCCGCCGTTTCATTCACGCCCGTGGTCATGCCGGCCCGTCAGCTCTTCATGCAGGCGGCGTCCATCTTGTCCGCCGCCTCCGGTACGCTCAGCAGCCCGGCTGGAAAGGCATTGTTCATGACCTGGGCATAGGTCTCGGCACATTTGCCGCGGTAGTACAGCAGGGGCGTGCCGAAGAAGAATTTCGAGCCCTTGTCCCGCTCGTTGAGTTCAGCGAAATAGGCGGCGTGGGTGCTCTTGATCTTGCTCGAGTCGGATTTGACGCCGGTCTGCAGCGAGACCTGTTCCATCCATTTCGTGCCGTTCTCGACCGTCGCCATCGATTTCAGTAGCGCGCCGGCGCATTCCTTGTTCTTGCTCTTGGAATAGATGACGAAGCTGCCGCCGATCGCGAGCGTCTTGCACTCGGGGCATTTGCCGCCGTCCATCGCCGGGAACTGCATGATGCCGAGCGGGAAATTCGCCGGCATGCCGCCACTTTCGGGGGCGGCGAAGGCGCGGCCGGTGAACCAGCTCGGGTCCGGGAACGTCAGCGCGCCCGGCGTGCTGTAGAAATAGAAATGGGATTCGCCGAGCTTCAGCGTCGAAAAGCTTTTCGGGTAGGCACCGGCCTCGATCAGGCCTTTGTCCCAGTTCATGACCTCGACCACGCGCGGGTCCTTGAACGACAGCTGGCCGTTCAGCAGCTTGGCATAATCGTCCGATCCCAGCTTGCGCAACAGGGCCTCGAACAGCAGCAGGCCGCCAGGGAAGGGACGGTCGCCCACGCCCTCGGCGATCGGCGTGATGCCGGCGGCGACGCCCTTCTTGACCATGTCGGCGAAACCGGCCTGGGTCATCTGGAATGAGGCCGGCACCTCGGCACCGACCTTCTTCACCAGGTCTTTGTTGTAATAAAGCTCGACCGTATAGGCCTCGACCGGCAGGCCGTAGAGCTTGCCCTTCATGGTCCAGGCCGGCTTCGCCCAATCCTCGACGCCCGCCATGTCGATGTAGCTGTCGAGCGGCTCGAGAAACCCGCCGGTCATGAATTCAGGCTCATCCGGTTCCATGTAGAAGACGTCGGGCGCCTGGCCGGTCCTGACCGCCGATTTGGCCTGGGTGTAGATGTCGGCCTTGGGGATGAAATTGAGCTTGACCGTGCATTGGTTCTGCGCGGCCTCGAAATCATGGACACGGGCCGCTACCCAGTCCTTCTTCGCCGGCTCGTCGGGCCAATTGCTCCACATCGTGATCTGCGTAGCGGCATGCGCCGGTCCGGCGATGCCCGCCACCGCCGCGATCAACACGGCCAATCGGCCGAAACCTTGCAGGCCCATGATCTGCTCCCCGATTTATTATTATCGAGGATCAGTACATGCGAACAGAGGATTGTCAATAATCTATCTAAAAACGACTGAAATATCGCGGCAACAGCCAACAGAGCGCGGGCATAATTGACAATGCGCCGACTCGGCTTATGATGGGTAACACCCGAAACCGAAATGCCCGAACGAGAAGGAACGAGAATGGCGAAGGGGCTGCGCAAGGGATTGACGAGCTACGGCGATGCGGGCTTTTCGCTGTTCCTGCGCAAGGCGTTCATCAAGGCCATGGGCTATTCGGACGACGCGCTGGAGCGGCCGATCGTCGGCATCACCAACACCTAC
>NZ_DASZBY010000153.1:0-103294 GCF_035943795.1 Aliidongia sp.
TTCCTTTCTCCTTGGAAACCGCCGGTTTGCTCCCGTATATCCGATCGAGCCTGGTTCATCCGGGCGTTCCTCGACCGCGTATCGGAGCGGCCTCATGGCGCAGAAGCTGTTGCAGTTCACCAAGATCGATCAGGCCAATCCGGACAAGCGGACGGCCGAGGAACGCCGTCACGACTTCGACGAGATCTATGCCGCCTTCGCGCCGGATGCGGCCCGGACCCAGGCATCGCGTTGCTCGCAATGCGGCGTGCCGTTCTGCCAGGTCCATTGCCCGCTCCATAACAACATCCCGGACTGGCTGATGCTGACCGCCGAGGGGCGGCTTGAAGAGGCCTACGAGATCTCATCGGCGACGAACAACTTCCCGGAGATCTGCGGCCGCATCTGCCCGCAGGATCGCCTGTGCGAAGGCAATTGCGTCATCGAGAAGGGCTTCGACTCCGTCACCATCGGCTCGGTCGAGAAATTCATCACCGACACGGCGTGGGAGCGCGGCTGGGTCAAGCCGCCGCTGCCGAAGCGGGAGCTTGGCCTGTCCGTCGGCATCATCGGCGCCGGCCCGGGCGGCCTCGCCGCCGCAATGGAGCTGCGCCGCAAGGGCTTCACGGTCCATGTCTACGACCGCTACGACCGGGTCGGCGGCCTGATGGTCTATGGCATCCCCAACTTCAAGCTCGACAAGGCCGTGGTCGGCCGCCGCCATCAGCTGCTCGAGGCCGCCGGCATCACCTTCCATCTGATTTTCGAGGTCGGCCGCGACAAGAGCCTGGCCGAATTGCGCGCCGAGCACAGCGCCATCCTGATCGCGACCGGCGTCTACAAGGCGCGCGACCTGAAGGCGCCCGGCGCCGGTCAGGACGGCATCATCGCGGCACTCGATTTCCTGACCGCCAGCAACCGGCGCGGCCTGGGCGACACGGTCGAGGACGCGGCCCTGGACGCCACCGGCAAGCATGTCGTCGTCATCGGCGGCGGCGACACGGCGATGGACTGCGTCCGCACCGCCGTCCGCCAGGGCGCCAAGTCGGTGAAATGTCTTTATCGCCGTGATCGCCGGAACATGCCGGGCTCGCAACGCGAGGTCAGCCACGCCGAGGAGGAAGGCGTCGAATTCCTGTGGCTGTCGGCCCCCGAAGCTTTCCTGGGCGACGGCGCGGTCAGCGGCGTGCGCGCCCATTCGATCCATCTGGGCGTCGCCGACAGCTCCGGCCGGCAGATCCCGCAGATGGTCGATGACAGTGCCGCAACGATCCAGGCCGACCTGGTGATCAAGGCGCTGGGCTTCGATCCGGAAGACGTGCCGACCCTGTTCAAGGCGCCTGAACTGGCCGTCAGCAGGTGGGGCACGATCAAGGTCGATCACCGCAGCCTGATGACCAGCATCGATGGCGTTTTTGCCGCCGGCGACATCGTTCGCGGCGCCTCGCTCGTCGTCTGGGCGATCCGCGACGGCCGCGACGCCGCCGAAGCGATCGCCCGCTATGTCGTCGAACGCCAGGGCGCGGCCGCCGCCGCCGCCGAGTGAAGGGAGCCAGCCCCATGTCCCAGGAAATCGAAAACGGCGAAGCCTTCGCGCTCAACTACAAGATCAACGCGGCGAAGCTGGCGGCCGATGGGCTCTATGACCCGGCCGACGAGCATGACGCCTGCGGCGTCGGATTGGTCGCCTCGATCGACGGCAAGCCCCGGCGTGCCGTGGTCGAGGCCGCGATCCAGGCGCTGAAGGCGATCTGGCACCGCGGCGCCGTCGATGCCGACGGCAAGACCGGCGACGGCGCCGGCATCCATATCCAGATCCCAGACGCGTTCTTCCGCGCCCATGTCGCCCGCTCCGGCTCGACCGAGGCGCGCGACCTGCCGCTCGCCGTCGGCATGGTGTTCCTGCCGCGCACCGACCTCGATGGCCAGGAGCGCGCGCGCTCGATCGTCGAGACCGAGATCCTGTCGTTCGGCTATGCGATCTACGGCTGGCGTCAGGTGCCGGTGAACATCGATATCATCGGCGAGAAGGCCAACGCGACCCGGCCCGAGATCGAACAGATCATCATCGCTAACCCCAAGGGCAACGGCCGCGAGGAGTTCGAGCGCGATCTCTACATCCTGCGTCGGCGTATCGAAAAGCGGGTGATCGCCGACCAGCTGCGCGACTTCTACATCTGCTCGCTGAGTTCCAATTCGATCATCTACAAAGGCATGTTCCTGGCGGAGCAGGTCACCGCTTTCTATCCCGACCTGCTGGACCCGCGTTTCGAATCCGCCTTCGCGATCTACCATCAGCGCTATTCGACCAACACGTTCCCGACCTGGCCGCTGGCCCAGCCGTTCCGCATGCTGGCGCACAACGGCGAGATCAACACGCTGCGCGGCAACGTCAACTGGATGAAGAGCCACGAGACCCGGATGGCGAGCCCCGGGTTCGAGGGCTATATCGAAGACCTGAAGCCGGTCGTCCAGGCCTCCGGTTCCGATTCCGCCGCCCTCGACAACGTGTTCGAGCTGCTGTCGCGCTCCGGCCGCCCGCTGCCGATGGTCAAGGCGCTGATGGTGCCCGAAGCCTGGTCGTCGCGCGAGCAGATGCCGAAGGCCCATCGGGACCTTTATTCCTACTGCAATTCGGTGATGGAGCCCTGGGACGGTCCGGCGGCACTCGCCATGACCGACGGGCGCTGGGTGCTGGGTGCCACGGACCGCAACGGCCTGCGCCCCATGCGCTACTGCATCACCAAGGACGGGTTGCTGATCACCGGCTCTGAGACCGGCATGGTCCGGGTCGAAGAGAGCAACATCATCGAGAAGGGCCGGCTCGGGCCCGGCCAGATGCTGGGCGTCGACCTGCGCCAGGGCCAACTCTATCGCGACGACGAGCTCAAGGACCTGATGTGCGCCGAGCGGCCGTTCTCGGAATGGGTCAAGAACATCACCGTGCTCGACAGCCTGATCAAGCAAGGCGGCCCGGAAGCGGCCGAGTTCGATCGCGACGAGCTGCGCCGCCGCCAGGTTGCCATGGGCTGGTCGATGGAGGATCTGGAGCTGATCCTGCAGCCCATGACCGAAGAGGGCAAGGAAGCGATCGGCTCCATGGGCGACGACACGCCGCTCGCCGTGCTGTCCGACGTCTATCGCGGTCTGCATCACTTCTTCCGGCAGAATTTCAGCCAGGTCACCAATCCGCCGATCGACTCCCTCCGCGAACGGCGGGTCATGACCCTGATCACCCGGCTCGGCAACCTCGGCAACATTCTCGACGAGGATGCGACCCAATGCCGGCTGCTGCAATTGGCCTCGCCGGTGCTGAGCAACGCCGAGTTCCAGGCGATGCGCGACTACATGGGCGCGTCGGCGACCGAGATCGACTGCACGTTCGACGTGCCCGCCGACGGCGCGCAGAGCCAGGAAAAGGTGCTGCGCGACGCGCTCGACCGGATCGAGCGCGAGGCCGAGGATGCGGTGCGCGGCGGCTGCAACCACGTCATCCTGTCCGATAAGGCGACCAGCGCCAGCCGGGCCGCCATCCCGATGATCCTGGCGACCGGCGCGGTGCACAGCCACCTGGTCCGCCAGCAGCTGCGGACCTTCACGTCCCTGACCGTGCGCTCGGCCGAATGCCTGGACGTGCATTATTTCGCCGTCCTGATCGGTGTCGGCGCCACGACGGTCAATGCCTATCTGGCGCAGGAAACGATCGCCGACCGGCATCGCCGCGGGCTGCTGCCGGGCGTCCGGCTGGAAGACGCGATCGCCCGCTACAAGAAGGCGGTCGACGACGGCCTGCTGAAGATCATGGCCAAGATGGGCATCGCGGTCATCTCATCCTATCGCGGCGCCTATAATTTCGAGGCGGTCGGCCTGTCGCGCTCGCTCGTCGCCGAATTCTTCCCGGGTATGACATCGAAGATCTCGGGCATCGGCCTGCAGGGCATCCAGCTGAAGGCGCTGGAAGCGCACCTGCGCGGCCATGCCGAGGATTTCATCGCACTGCCGGTCGGCGGCTTCTACCGCTATCGGCGCGGCGGCGAGAAGCATGCCTTCGAAGGCAACATGATCCATCTGCTGCAGAGCGCGGTCGCGAAGGATTCCTACGCAACTTTCAAGAAATACAGTGAGGCGATCCGCAAGCAGCCGCCGATCAACCTGCGCGACCTGCTCGATTTCAACTATAAGCAGCCCGCCGTCTCGCTGGACGAGGTCGAATCGATCACTGAGATCCGGAAAAGGTTGATCTCGCCCGGCATTTCGCTGGGCGCGCTCGGGCCCGAAGCGCACGAGACCCTGTCGATCGCCATGAACCGGATCGGCGCCAAGTCGGACAGCGGCGAGGGCGGCGAGGATCCGGCACGTTACAAGCCGCGGCGCAACGGCGACAATGCGTCCTCGGCGATCAAGCAGGTGGCGTCGAGCCGCTTCGGCGTCACGGCGGAATATCTCAACAACTGCCGCGAGCTCGAGATCAAGGTCGCCCAGGGCGCCAAGCCCGGCGAAGGCGGGCAATTGCCCGGCTTCAAGGTCGATGCCCTGATCGCGCGCCTGCGCCATTCGACCGAGGGCGTCGCCCTCATCTCGCCGCCACCGCACCACGACATCTATTCGATCGAGGATCTGGCCCAGCTGATCTACGACCTGAAGCAGATCAACCCGGATGCCAAAGTCACGGTCAAGCTGGTCGCCCGCTCCGGCATCGGCACGATCGCGGCCGGCGTCGCAAAAGCCAAAGCGGACGTGATCCTGATCTCGGGTCACACCGGGGGCACCGGCGCCAGCCCGCAATCCTCGATCAAGCATGCCGGTATTCCCTGGGAGATGGGCCTGGCCGAGGCGCATCAGGTGCTGGTGCTGAACCGGCTGCGCCATCGCGTCCGGCTGCGCACCGACGGCGGCCTCAAGACCGGGCGCGACGTGGTCATCGCCGCGATCCTGGGTGCGGAGGAATTCGGTCTCGGCACCGCCTCGCTCGTCGCGATGGGCTGTATCCTGGTGCGGCAGTGCCATTCCAACACGTGTCCCGTCGGCATCTGCACCCAGGACCCGGAGCTGCGCCAGAAGTTCGAGGGCAGCCCGGAAAAGGTCGTGAACCTGTTCAGCTTCATCGCCGAAGAGGTCCGGGAGATCCTGGCCTCGCTCGGCGCCCGCTCGCTGAACGAGATCATCGGCCGCACCGACCTGTTGACCCAGGTCAACCGCGGCTGGGCGCATCTCGACGATCTGGACCTGAACCCGATCCTGGCCCAGGCCGATCCGGGCGAATACCCGCGCTATTGCACGCTCGAAGGCCGCAACGAGGTGCCGGATACGCTCGACGCGCAGATGCTGCAGGACGCCAAGGCCCTGTTCGACCTCGGCGAAAAGATGCAGCTGACCTACAACACGCGGAACACCCAGCGCGCCGTCGGCACGCGGCTGTCGTCGATGATCACGCGCAAATTCGGCCAGACCGGCCTGCAGCCCGGCCATATCACGGTCCGCCTGCGCGGCTCTGCCGGTCAGTCCCTCGGCGCCTTCGCGGTCCAGGGCCTGAAGCTGGAAGTGGTCGGCGACGCCAACGACTATGTCGGCAAAGGACTGTCGGGCGGCACCATCGTCGTCCGCCCCATGACCTCGAGCCTGCTGGCGACCAACGAGAACACGATCATCGGCAACACCGTGCTGTATGGCGCCACCTCCGGTCGCCTGTTCGCGGCGGGACAGGCCGGCGAACGCTTCGCCGTACGCAACTCGGGCGCCGAGGTGGTGGTCGAGGGCTGCGGGTCGAACGGCTGCGAATACATGACCGGCGGCGTCGCCGTGATCCTGGGCAATGTCGGCGAGAATTTCGGCGCCGGCATGACCGGCGGCATGGCCTTCGTCTATGACCCGGCCAACCGGCTGCAGCACCTCATCAATCCTGAGACCATAGGGCTGCATCGGATCGAGACCAGCCATTGGTCCGACGTGCTGGAAAACCTGGTGCGCGACCACGTGACCGAGACCCAGTCGCGCTTCGCCGAACAGATCCTCAACGACTGGTCGCGCGAACTCGGCCATTTCTGGCATGTCGTGCCCAAGGAAATGCTGCATCGGCTGGAGAAGCCAATCACAGCGGTCGCGGCGGAGTAAGCGAAGCACGAACAGAAACCCGGCCATCGGAGCATCCGATAGCCGGGTCTGGGCGTCAGTCTCGATTCAAAACTTTACTGCTTGCTGCTCGAACTGCCGCTGGTGCCGGCACCAGCGCTACCGGACGTGCCGGTCGAGCTGGTTCCCATGGGATTGCTCGATCCGTTGGGCGTGTTCGGTGTCACGGCGCCGGTCGGGCCGACGGAATTCTCGTTGGACGACCGTCCGTTCGTACCACCGGAATTGACGCCCTGCCCCGGCGCGCTGTTCGTACCGGACGAGCCGTTCATGCCGGAGCCGGAATTGCTCGTGCTGGACGAGGCGGTCGGCGACGAGGCGGCGGCGCCCGCCCCCGACGAGGATTGCGCGAACGCGGCGCCCGTCACCATCATGAAAGCAGCGGCCGCCAAAACTGTGGTCTTCATCAGGTCCTCCCATATTGGTCCATGATGAAACAAGCGCCACGCCCCTCGGCGGTTCCCTTGCGACCAACGGGATTTATCGCACAATCTCAACCCTAAGGCGATCGGCATCCGCCGGCGTCGCGTAGACGAAGCTGGTCTCGCTGCCGTCGGTCGACCAGATGCGCAACTGCACGTAAGTCGCCGTCGCGGCGAGGATTTCCACCCTTTGGCCGCCTCGGGCCAGCCAGCAACCGGCATGTGCCTTGGACACTGCGGCCTCGATGGTATGGCACAGCATCATCCCCGCCGGCACGCGCGATTCGTCGGCGCGCGCCGAGGCTGCAACCATGCAGAGTAGCACGGCGAGGGCTCCGGCATCGGCGATCCTGTGGCGTACGGCGACGCCCACGGCTCAACCCGCCTCGCCGTCGATCTTCATGTAATATTCGGTGCCGACGAGCGTGTAGAGGGCCTTCGGTTTGAATGGCATCTCGATGCCAGTCGCCGGGTCCGGGTTCAGCTTCGCCTTCGAAGCGCCGATGATGCCCAGGCCGCCATGGACATCCGCGTAGGGCAGCGCCAGCCGTTCGCCCGTGCCGACCTTCTCGCCGGCATCGAAGATGTCGCCGCTGGTGACACTGCAAGTCGGCAGCTGGGCCACCTTCAGCAGGCGATGCCGGATGTCCGCAGCCTCGTCGGCCGGATACAGATCCTCCGGCGCCTGGCCGCGCACGTTCCGTCGCAGGACCTCGAGAATCTTTTCGCCGACCAGCCGAAGTTGCAGATCGCCGTCCACGGTCACGCGCCACGCCCAGACGCGCGGCAGCACCGGTGCGATCTCCTCCGGCCTGATGTCGGACCATCGCGGCATGAGGCGCCCGCCGCGAATGGTCTGCCAATAGTCGAACAGCTGAATCAGCTCAGGCGTCCGCAGCGTCGCGCGAAATTCGCCTGCCTCGATCATCGATGAGTTCGACATTCTGGGTTACCGGCCGTACCGAATGAACTTGGCGAAAGGCGCATGCCCCACGCGGTACCACTAATGCCGCATCGAACCGACAGAAACGTTAAGATTAGCGCGCCTTGGGCAGCATCGTGGTCGCTGCGCGGCAGGAAGAGATGGATCGTCGGGCCCCATTCGGGCTCGCTGCCCTCCCGCCGCCGAGCTAGCCCCCAATCGACGATCGGAGCGCGCCCGAAAATTTTCTCCTTGCGCATCGACGATCTCCCGGGGGCTATACTTAGCGCGGGCCAAGCGTCTGACCCATATCGAATATTAACCTGATTGACGATCACCAGGATCGGCTGCGCCCACGCCCGCGCGGAGAAGGGGACCCCGTCGTGACCATGCTCGACAACCTCGCGATACGCACGAAGATCCCCTTGGGTTTTGCCGCCGTCCTCGCGATCGTGCTCATCCTCGGCCTGGTCTCGATCAGCCGCCTCAGCGCCGTCAACGACAATGCCGCCGATGTGCGCGACAATTGGCTGCCCAGCACCGGACAGATGAGCAAGCTGCTGACCTCGATCTACAGCTATCGCCTGCGCGAGGCGCGCTACCTGCTGGTCGCGGCCGACGGGGGCGATCTGGACAAGGCCGGCGCCGACGTCACGGCCGGTGCGGACCGGATCGTGAAGGCACGCGCGGGCTACGCGCCGCTCGTGGTGCCTGGCACCGAAGACGAGCGGCTCATCAAGCAGTTCGATCAGGAATGGGCGATCTATACGCCGCTGACCGCCAAGATGCTGACGCTGGCGAAGAGCCACGACGCCAAGGGCGCCACCGCCTTCTTCAATGCGGAGTCCCGCGAGAGCTTCGACCGGGCGATCAAGGCGCTGAACGACGACGCCGACTTCAACGTCCAGGAGGGGCGAAAGGCGGGCGACCGCGGCAGTGCGATCTATGATTCGACGCGATGGATCGTGATCCTGGCCATGATCTTCGCCGCCCTGCTGTGCGCGATCCTGGGCTGGTGGCTGGTCTCCAGCGTCTCGACGCCGATCCAGCGCATCACCGAGGCGATGAAGCGCCTGGCCGGCCATGATCTCTCGACCGAGATCGCGGGCCTCGGCCGCCAGGACGAGATCGGCGCGATGGCGGCGGCCGTGCAGGTCTTCAAGGACAGCATGGCCACCGCCGACCGGCTGGCCGAGGAGCAGCGCCACGAGCAGGCGGCGAAGGAGAGCCGGGCGGCACGCATCGAGGCGATCAATGCCGAGTTCGACAGGTCGGCGAGCGAGGCGCTCAACTACCTGGCTTCCGCCGCGACCGAGCTCAGGACCACGGCCGGCGGCATGTCGAACAATGCCGACCTCGCCTCCAAGCAGGCCGGCGCGGTGGCGGCCGCATCCGAGGAGGCGTCGACCAACGTGCAGACCGTGGCGGCGGCGACCGAGGAGCTGTCGTCCTCGATCCAGGAGATCTCGCGCCAGGTCGTGCAATCCTCGACTATCGCCGGCCAGGCGGTCGAGGAAGCGGCCCAGACCGGCGGCACCATGCGCACCCTGTCGGAGGCGGCGCAGAAGATCGGCGAGGTCGTACGCCTGATCAACGACATCGCCGGCCAGACCAACCTGCTGGCGCTGAACGCCACGATCGAGGCGGCACGCGCCGGCGAGGCCGGCAAGGGCTTCGCCGTCGTGGCGTCGGAGGTGAAGAACCTCGCGACCCAGACCGCCCGCGCGACCGAGGATATCTCGGCCCAGGTCGCCGCCATGCAGAACTCGACCGGGGCCGCCGTGGCCGCGATCGAGCGGATCGACGCCACCATCGGCCGGATGAACGAGATCTCGACCTCGATCGCCGCCGCCATGGAGCAGCAGGGGGCGGCGACCCAGGAAATCGCGCGCAATGTCCAGGAGGCGGCGCGCGGCACGACCGAGGTGTCGAGCAACATCACCGGCCTCAACCAGATCGTGGAAGAGACCGGCGCCGCCTCGGTCGAGGTGCTGGGCGCGTCCGACGAACTGGGCCAGCAGGCCGAGCAGCTGCGGGCCCGCGTCGGCACCTTCCTGGCCGACATCCGCGAAGCCTGACCGGAGGCCGGCAAAACGCAGTCTCCGCTAGCCCTCGGGCGGCTTCCGGCGCTAGTTTGGTCAAAGCCCCAGCCCCGGAAGCCGCCCAGTCGCCATGCGTATCCTCTACCATATTCCGCTCTGCCCGTTTTCGCGGAAGGTCCGCGTCGTCCTCAAGGAGAAGAACCTCGAGTTCGAGCTCCAGCAGGAGCGCGTCTGGGACCGGCGGCCGGAATATCTGCAGATGAACCCGGCGGCCGAAGTGCCGGTGCTGGTCGAGGCCGACGGCTCGCCGATCGCCGACAGCGGCGTGATCTGCGAATACCTGGAGGAGGTCTACCGCGACCGGCTGCTGCTGGGCATCGACGCGATCGACCGGGCCGAGGTGCGCCGCCTGATCGCCTGGTTCGACCTCAAGATGAACCGCGAAGTGACGCAGAACCTAGTCGGCGAGAAGATGCTGAAGCGCCAGATGGGCTATGGCACGCCCAGCTCGTCGGCGATCCGCGCCGGCCATGCCAACATCCATTACCACCTGGACTATATCGCCTTCCTGGTCGAACGGCGGCGCTGGCTGGCCGGCGACCATTTCTCGCTGGCCGACATCGCGGCCGCCGCCCACCTGTCGGTGCTGGACTATGTCGGCGACGTGCCCTGGGGCACCCACGAGCTGGCCAAGGACTGGTACGCCCGCATCAAGTCGCGTCCGAGCTTTCGCCCGCTGCTGGCCGACCATATCCCCGGCAACCCGCCGCCGGAGCATTATACCGACCTGGATTTCTAGGAACTTCCCCGCACGGGAGTGAACGCCCATGCCCCGCATCGCCGGCCTGCTCGAAACCGCGCTCTATGTCGCCGAGATGGCGCCGGCCAAGGCGTTCTTCGCCGAGGTGCTGGGCCTGAAGCCGATGCTGTCGACCGAGCGGCTGACCGCGTTCGATGCCGGGCGCCAGGGCGTGCTGCTGCTGTTCCTCGAAGGCGCCTCGGACGCCGACATGCCGGGACCTAATGGCACCGTGCCCGGCCATGACGGCGGCGGCCCGGTGCACATGGCCTTCGCGATCGCGGCCGAGGATTACGGCAAATGGAAGGAGCGCCTCGCCCGCCACGAGGTGACGCTGCGCAGCGAAGTCGCCTGGCCGCGCGGCGGGCGCAGCCTGTATTTCGACGACCCGGACGGCCACCTGATCGAACTGGCGACGCCGGGCCTGTGGCCGAATTACTGAAGGCAGTCCCTGCGCCTCTTCCCTCACCGTCATGGCCGGGCTTGACCCGGGGTGACGACAGAGGGTCGTGCCCTTATACCGGCGCCGGCTCCGACAGCAGCCGGTCGCGCTGCGCCAGCGACGGAAACGCGCGCATCCACAGCAGCACGACCAGCAAGGTGCCGATGCCGCCGATCAGCGCCGCCGGCACCGCGCCGAACCAGGCGGCGGTCAGGCCGGACTCGAACTCGCCCAGCTGGTTCGACGTGCCGATGAAGATGAAATTGACCGCACTGACCCGGCCGCGCATCTCGTCCGGCGTCTCGAGCTGGACCAGGGACAGGCGGATGACCACGCTGATCGAATCCGCGGCGCCCAGCACGACCAGCGCCGCGAGCGACAGCCAGAACGAGGTCGACAGCGCGAACACGATGGTGGCGGCGCCGAACAGCGCCACCGCGGTGAACATGATGCGCCCGACCTTGCGGTTGAGCGGCATCTGGGCCAGCAGCAGCGACATGGAGAGTGCGCCCAGCGCCGGGGCGGAGCGCAGGATGCCCAGCCCCCACGGCCCGATCTGCAGGATGTCGCGCGCGAAGATGGGCAGCAGGGCCGTGGCCCCGCCCAGCAGCACCGCGAACAGGTCGAGCGAGATCGCGCCCAGCACGGCCGGCCGGCTGCGGATGAAGGCGACTCCGGCGAAGACCGAGGCGAGCGTCACCGGCTCCCGCCGCGGCGGCACGCGCTCCAGCCGGATGAGGCCGATCAGGGTGCAGGACACCAGGAACAGCCCGGCCGAGACGGCATAGACCGTGCCGGGGCTGATGGCATACAGCAGCCCGCCCACGGCCGGACCGCAGATGATGGCGCTCTGGCTGGCGGTCGACGACCAGGCGAGCGCGCGCGGCAGCAGGCTGGCCGGCACCAGGCCCGGCAGCAGCGCCTGCAGGGTCGGCGCCTCGAACGCGCGGGCGCAGCCGATGACGAAGATCGCCCCGAAGATCGGCGCGATGCCGAGCCCCCCGGTGAACCAGGCGACGGCGAGGCCGGCGATGGCCAGCCCCTCGACCGCCTGGCACAGGCGCACGATCAGCCGCCGGTCGAACCGGTCGGCGACCGGCCCCACCACGAAGGCAAGCGCCAGCGCCGGCACGAATTGCGCGAGCCCGACCAGCCCCAGCGCGAACGCGCTGCCGGTCAGGCCATAGACCTGCCAGCCGATCGCGACCGCCTGCATCTGGAATGCGATGGTCGAGAACACGCGGCTGGCCCAGAACAGCGCGAAGGCACGATGGCGCAGGACCGAGGCCGGGGCGGCCAGCTCGGGAACGGGAAGATCGGTGGGTTCAGCGGACAGGGGAAGGCTCCGTCAGGTCGGGAGCGGCGGTGCGCGAGGAAAGCTTCGCGGTGGCGGCCCTGCCGGTCAAGCGAGGCGCCTGCGCGGCAGCAATGCGGGGATGGGCGAAGGGTGAGAGCGGCACTCGCTGGCGGGAAGCTCGCACCGGGCTCGTTGATACGCCCGACCTACGGTCTCATCCTTGAAAGTCTCCGGATGAATGCGGTCCAGAATTGAGCGTTCTGAGGCCAATTCCAATCAGGATTTTGGGCGAGATTGGGTGGGTTGCGGACATTGGCGCTCCAACCAAACATGGCGACGCCAGCGCCGCAGCGGGCTTGGCTCATGACACATCCCGACTGGCCTGATATTAAAACCCGCGCAATGTCACCCGGGTAGCGGAGGTAAGTATGCTGGAAGGACGATGTCACTGCGGCCGGGTGAGTTGGCGGTTCGATGGCGTGCCCGACCACGCAACCGCCTGCAATTGCTCGATGTGCCGCCGCCGCGGTGCACTTTGGGGCTACGGCCACGAGGGCATCGATGTGCATGTCGACGGTGAGACGGCAGTCTACGTCTGGGGCGACGCCAGCCTCGACACCCATTTCTGTCCGAACTGTGGGATTGTCGTCTACTGGCGCGTGCGGACCACCGACGACGAGGGTCGGCGACGCATGGGCATCAACCTGCGCTTGGCCGAGCCGGAGGCGGTCGCTGAGATCCCGGTTCACCATTTCGATGGCTTAGACGCTTGGGAGGGCGTCAACGATGGGCGGCGGGTGAAGGATATGTGGTTCTGAGCGGCGGGAAGTGGATCCGCGCGTGCCCGTGTGACGCCGCGATGGGGCCAGTCATCGGCTAGGCGGCTGCAGCAGCGTCCCTGAATGTCGACTTTGGGTCGGAACCAGTCGCCCCAACAGCCGCACAAGCTCCCGCCCTACCGCTGGCTGATACGCCGGACGAAATCTACCAGCCCGGTCTGGCGCTTGCGCTTGGCCCGCTCGGCGGCGACGATCGCCTGGAGCGCGCCGAGGCTGTGCGGCAGGTCGTTGTTGACCAGCACATACTCGTATTCCGGCCAATGGCTCATCTCGTCGATCGCCTTGTCCATCCGGTGGCGTACCACCTCGGGGCTGTCCTGGTTGCGTGCGGTCAGGCGCCGCTCCAACTCGTCCATCGACGGCGGCAGGATGAAGATGCTGACGAGGTCGGCCGCGAGCCGCGATTGGCCGAGCTGCTGCATGCCCTGCCAATCGAGATCGCTGACGATGACCCGGCCGGCGGCCAGTTCGCGCTCCACCGGCGCGCGCGGGGTGCCGTAGGAATTGCCGAATACGGAGGCATATTCCAACAGCTCGCCGGCCGCGACCATCTCGTCGAACCGGGCCTGGGGAATGAAATGATAATGCACCCCGTCGACCTCGGTCGGCCGGCGCTGCCGGGTCGTGACTGAGATCGACAGGGCCAGGCTCGCATCCGATTCGAGGAGTTTGCGGGTGAGCGTGGTCTTGCCCGCGCCCGAAGGCGAGGACAGCACGATGATGAAGCCGCGGCGGCTGATCTCGACCATGGTCGTCTCTACTCGATGTTCTGGACTTGCTCTCGCAGCTGCTCGATCGCGGCCTTCAGGTCGAGGCCGGTCCGGGTCAGGCCCAGGTCGGCCGATTTGGAACAGACCGTGTTGGCCTCGCGATTGAACTCCTGGCACAGGAAATCGAAGCGCCGCCCGACACCCAGCCCTTCCAACAACAGCTCGCGTGCGCCTTGGACATGGGCGGTCAGCCGGTCGAGCTCTTCGCGCACGTCCGCGCGCGCCAGGATCACGGCCAGTTCCTGGGCCAGCCGATCTTCGGTGACCGGGGGCGCCCCGTCGAGCAGGTCGGCAATCTGCTGCTTGAAGCGAACGCGGATCGCATCCGGCTGGGCCGCCGCGGATCGTTCCGCTGCCGAAACATAGCCCGCGATTTCGTCGAGTCGCGTGCCGAGCACGCGGCCGATCCGCTCGCCCTCGCCGTCCCGGGAGGCGACGAGCGCGGCGGCCGCGCGACCGAAGCTCTCGGTCAGGGCGGCGAGCCTTGCCTCGCGCGCTTCCGGACCTGGCTGGTCGTCGACCAGCTCCATCACGCCGCGAATCGCGAGCAGGCCGTCAAGCCGCGGCGGCGCCGCGTCGATGACCCCTTCGAGCGAGTTCAGCAGGCCGATCACCTGGTTCAGCACGGTTTCGTTGATCTTGAGCTGGGCGGCCCGCGCCGCTTCGGTGATGGTGAGCGTGACGTTGATCGAGCCGCGCTTGATGCGGTCGCCCAGCAGCACCTTGCACGGAGCCTCGATCGCGTCATAGCCGGCGGGCAGGCGGAATCGCAGGTCGAGCGCCTTGCCGTTGACGCTCTTCAACTCCCACACCCAGGCGAAGCCGTCGATCTGGCCTTCGACCCGCGCGAAGCCGGTCATGCTCGAAACTGCCACGCGCACCCCCCCAATCGAAAATCTCGTTCCCCCACCGGCTTATAGCCCCGACCCATCGACCGGGACAATCGCCGCGCGGCACATCCGGGAGACGAAGTGGTCTGCGCGTGCGATATAGTGGGCCATGGTGAAAAATTTCCGCAGCATCCTCCTCACCGGCGCCGGCAGCGGCCTCGGTGCGGCCCTCGCCCGCCGCTATGCCGCCCCCGGGGTACGGCTGGCTCTCATCGGCCGCGACGAGTCCCGCCTGGCCCAGATCGCCGCCGAATGCGTCGGGCGCGGGGCGATGGTCGAGCACGCGTCGATCGACGTGACCGACCAGCCGGCCCTCGCCGCCTGGATCGCGGCATCCGACGAGGCGCAGCCGTTCGACCTGGTGATCGCCAATGCCGGCGTCTCGGGCGGGACGTCAGGCCTGGGCGAAAGCGACGACCAGTCCCGACGCATCTTCGCGATCAACCTCGACGGCGTGTTGAACACGATCGATCCGATCCTGCCGCGCATGCGTCGTCGCGGCGCCGGGACGGTGGCGCTCATGAGCTCGCTCGCGAGCTTCCGCGGCCTGCCCGGTGCCCCGGCCTACGGTGCCAGCAAGGCGGCGGTCCGCGTGCTGGGCGAGGCGCTGCGCGGCGACTACATGCCGAGCGGCGTCCTGGTCAGCGTCATCTGCCCCGGCTTCGTCGTGACGCCGATGACCGCGCGCAACCGGTTCCACATGCCGTTCCTGATGACGGCCGAGCGCGCCGCCGAAATCATGGTGCGCGGGCTGGCCCGAGGCCGCGCCCGCATCGCGTTTCCCTGGCCGATGTATGCGCTGGCCCGCCTGATCGCGGCTCTGCCGGCGCCCTTGATCGACCTCGTCGCAGCCCGCCTGCCGCGCAAGGGCGCCTAGTTCTTCGGCGCGCCCTGCAGCTGCCGCCAGCGCTGCACCGCCTTGTTGTGCGCGTCGAGCGTCGCCGAGAAGGCATGACCGCCTGAGCCGTCGGCCACGAAATAGAGCGCGTCGGTCGCGGCCGGATCCAGCACCGCCTTCAGCGCCGCGCGGCCGGGATTGGCGATCGGCCCCGGCGGCAGGCCTTTGATGACGTAGGTATTGTAGGGCGACGGCAGGTCGAGGTCCGCCCGGGTGAGCGTGCGGCCGAGCGGCTGCGCGCCCAGGGTCACGCCGTAGCTGACCGTCGGATCGGACTGCAGCCTCATGCCCAGCTTCAGCCGGTTGTAGAACACGCCGGCAATCAGCGGGCGCTCGGCCTCGAGCCCGGTTTCCTTTTCCACGATCGAGGCGAGCGTCACCGCCGCCTCCGGACTGTCGAGCGGCAGGCCGGGCTTGCGGGCCGCCCAGAGGTCGGCGACCAGCTTGGTCATGCTCCGGCGCATGCGGTCGACCAGCGCCTGCCGCCGGTCGCCCAATGAATAGAAATAGGTCTCGGGCAGCAACTGCCCCTCGCCCGGCCGGTTGACGATCTCGCCGCTGAGCGCGTCGGCGTCGGCGACCAGGGCCAGAATCTCGGCGCTGGTCAGGCCTTCCGGCACGACCAGCCGATGGATGACGGTCTTGCCGGAGCGCAGCAGGTCGAGAATGCCGGCCGGCGAAATGGCGGCCGGGAACAGATATTCGCCGGCCTTGAGCTCGCCCGCCCCGGCCGTCAGCCGGGCCGCCAGCATGAACGGACGGACGTGGTCGAGGATGCCGGCCCCTTCGAGGGCGGCACCAATCGCCTCGCTGTTGCCATGGCGCTCCAGCACCAGGGTCTTGGCCTCGGTCGCAGGCCCCGGCGCCTCGTACCAGCGCAGCGCCGACCAGGCCCCTAGAATGCCGAACGCCGCCGCCAGGCACAGCCCGGCGACGGCGATCGGTAAGCTTCGCTTCACCGAACGGAACGCCGGTTCAGGAAACCGGCGCGAAGATCAGCGAGGCGTTGGTTCCGCCGAACCCGAACGAGTTCGAGAGCACGTAGCGCACCTTGCGCTCCTTCGCGACCAGCGGAACGAGATCGATGTCGCAGCCTTCCGACGGGTTCTCGAGATTGATCGTCGGCGGCACGAGCTGGTCGCGCAGGGCCAGCAGCGAGTAGATCGCCTCGACCGAGCCCGCCGCTCCCAGCAGATGGCCGATCGCCGACTTGGTCGACGACATGCTGAGCTTGTAGGCGTCGTCGCCGAACAGCCGTTTCACCGCACCGACCTCGATGCCGTCGCCCATCGGTGTCGAGGTGCCGTGGGCATTGACGTAGTCGATCTGGTCGGTCGCGAGGCCGGACCGCTTCAGCGCCATCTGCATCGAGCGGAAGGCTCCGCTGCCGTCCTCGGCCGGGGCCGTCAGGTGATAGGCGTCGCCCGCCATGCCATAGCCGATCAGCTCGCCATAGATCTTGGCGCCGCGCTTCTTGGCATGCTCGTATTCCTCGAGCACGACGATGCCGGCGCCTTCGCCCATGACGAAGCCGTCGCGATCCCGGTCGAACGGGCGGGAGCCGCGGGTCGGCTCGTCGTTGAAGTTGGTCGAGAGCGCACGCGATGCCGCGAAGCCCGCGATGCCCAGGCGGCAGATCGCCGCCTCCGCACCACCGGCGACCATGACGTCGGCGTCATCGTACTGGATGATCCGCGCGGCATCGCCGATGGCATGGGCGCCGGTCGAGCAGGCGGTCACCACGGCGTGGTTCGGGCCCTTGAAGCCGTGCTGGATCGAAATATGGCCCGAGGCGAGATTGATCAGCGCCGAAGGAATGAAGAATGGGCTGACCCGGCGCGGGCCGCGCTCGTGCAGCGTGACCGCCGTGTCCGCGATCGCGCCCAGGCCGCCGATGCCCGAACCGACCATGACGCCGGTGCGGAACCGCTCGGCATCTTCGGTCGGCTGCCAGCCGGAATCCGTGATGGCCTGGGTCGCCGCCGCCAGCGCGAAGACGATGAAATCGTCCATCTTGCGCTGGTCCTTGGGCTCGACCCAATCGTCCGCGTGGAATAAATTATCTGCGGTGGCGCCACGCGGAACCATGCCGGCGATCTTGGCCGGCATGTCGGACACATCGAACGACTGGATCAGCCCGATGCCCGACTTGCTTGCGGTCAGGGCTTTCCAGTTGTGCTCGATACCAATACCGAGCGGGGTGACCAGCCCGATGCCGGTAACTACGACACGTCTCATCTCAATCCACGCATTGGTTTCACATCAGGGCCGAACGGCCGCGCGTGGCCGGGAACAACGATTGGAATTGCCCGAGGACGGGCAATTCCAATCCCTCGCCTCAGCTATGCGCCGTGATGAAGGTCACCGCATCCTTGACGGTGACGATCTTCTCGGCCGCTTCGTCGGGAATCTCGCAGCCGAATTCTTCTTCGAACGCCATGACCAGCTCGACCGTGTCGAGGCTGTCGGCACCGAGATCGTCGATGAAGCTCGCGTTCTCGGTCACCTTGGCCTCGTCGACGCCCAGATGCTCGACCACAATCTTCTTAACCCGATCGGCGATGTCACTCATGTCTCTGTTCCTTGATGTAATGGCAATGATCTTAAGCGGGAGGACCGCTCGGCGCATGTCGGAACCGTAAATCGTCCCTGTCGGCATGGCCTGGTGAGAGCAATCGGCTTCCTTGATCGGTCGAACTACACACGACGCCAGGGCCCGGGCGATGTGCCTGGCCGGTGATCCGGACGATCGCCGGGACCCTTCCTGCGGAGCGCTCGATTGCCCCGCCGGACTCGGTCCCGCGACCGAAGGTGGCGTGCCTTAACATAGATTATTCCGCAATGCCAGTAGCCGCCGCTCCGGCATCAGACCATCAGCATACCGCCATTGACGTGCAACGTCTGCCCCGTGACGTAGGCTGCCTCGGCACTGGCCAGGTACAACACCGCCGCGGCGATTTCGGTGGCATTGCCCATGCGCCCCGCCGGAATGCCGGCCAGGATCCGCTCGTTCTGCTGTTCGTTCAGCGCATCGGTCATCGGCGTCGCGATGAAGCCCGGCGCCACGCAATTCACCGTGATGCCGCGCGTCGCGACCTCGGCGGCCAGTGCCTTGGACATGCCGATCAGGCCGGCCTTTGACGCCACGTAATTGACCTGTCCCGGATTGCCGGCGACGCCGACGACCGACGAGATCGAGATGATGCGGCCGTCGCGTCGCTTCATCATGCCCTTGAGGCTCGCCCGCGCCAAACGGAACGCGGCCGTCAGGTTGACCTCGAGCACCTCCGACCAATCGTCGTCCTTCATGCGGACGGCCAGGCCGTCGCGTGTGAAGCCGGCGTTATTGACCAGGATGTCGAGCTTGCCGAACTGGGCTTCCGCATTCTTGATCAGCGCTTCGCACGCCGCCGGATCCTTGAGGTCGGCCGGGGCTGCGGCCGCCCGCTCGCCCAGTTCGGCCACCAGTTCGTCCAGCACCTGGGCGCGCGTGCCGGCACAGACGACGGTGGCGCCGGCGCCATGGAGCGCCTTGGCGATGGCGCCTCCGATGCCGCCGGTGGCACCGGTGACGAGAGCGACCTTGCCGGTCAGATCGAACATCGTATGGATCCTTGTTTTATTGGAGCGCGGCCAGGAAGGCCTCGATATCCGCCGGCGCGCTGATCGAGCGTGTGGCGATTTCCTTGTCGATACGGCGCACCAGCCCGGCCAGCACCTTGCCGGCACCCAGTTCGACGATTTCGGAGACGCCCTGCTCCTTGAGATAGAGCACGGTCTCGCGCCAGCGCACCAGCCCGGTCACCTGGCTCACCAGCAGCGTGCGAATCGTCCCGGTCTCGCGCACGGCGCTCGCCGTCACGTTCGCCACCAGCGGCACGGCGGGAACGGCGAGCGCGATGCTGCCCAGCGCTTGCGCCATGACGTCGGCGGCGGGCGCCATCAACGGCGAATGGAACGGCGCCGACACCGGCAGCATGATCGCCTTCTTGAAGCCCTTTTCAGCGGCAATCGCGACGGCCTTCTCAACCGCCCCCTTATGGCCGGACAGCACGAGCTGGCCACCCCCGTTGTCGTTGGCGACGGTGCAGATCTCGCCGCTCGCTTCGGAGGCTTCCCGGGCGATCGTCTGTCCGATCTCGAGGTCGACGCCGAGCAGCGCCACCATGGCGCCCGTGCCCACGGGCACTGCGGCCTGCATCGCCCGTCCCCGCTGCCTCACCAGCCGCACCGCATCGGGCAGCGCGAACGCACCCGCCGCGGCCAGGGCCGAATATTCGCCGAGCGAATGGCCCGCGACGAAGGCTGCTTTGGCCGAAAGGTCGAAGCCGCCTTCCTTTTCCAGCACGCGCAGGACGGCGACCGACATGGCGAGCAGGGCCGGCTGGGCGTTCTCCGTCAGCGTCAGGGTCTCGATCGGCCCCTCGGCCATCAGTTTCGACAGGCCCTGCTCCAGCGCGTCGTCGGTCTCCTGGAAGACCTCCCGGGCGACCGGAAAGGCGGCGGCGAGGTCGACCCCCATGCCGACGGCCTGCGACCCCTGTCCGGGGAATACCAACGCGCGCTTCGTCACGATATCAGGCCTTTCGATGGCGAAAAATGGCGGCCAGTGATAGCGAGGGCCTGCAGCGTGTCAAGCGCGCTTGCAGCCAAAATCGATTTGTGTATAGTCCGCGCCCTTAACTCCTTGCCGGATGTACCGGCTGAGGTCCGTTGGGCTTGGCCGAAGGTTCGGCCGGCTGGGACCAGGAATAGCCATAAGGGGTTCACGCTAGATGGCGTTATACGAGTGCGTGTTCATTGCACGCCAGGATGTGTCCGGCACTCAGGTCGAGGCACTGATCGAGACCTTCGCTCAGGTCATCGTCGACCAGGGCGGTTCGGTTCCGAAGAAAGAATACTGGGGTTTGAAGAACCTCGCGTACCGCATGAAGAAGAACCGCAAGGGCCACTATGCCCTGATGAACATCGATGCGCCCTCCGCCGCCGTGAAGGAGATGGAGCGCACGATGTCGATCAACGAGGACATCATCCGCGTCCTGACCATCCGCGTCGACGAGCTCGAAGAGGGCCCTTCGATGGCGATGCAGAACAAGGGTCGCGCCGAGGAGCGTCCGCGCCGCGGCTTCGGCGATCGTCCGGGCTTCGGCGATCGTGGCGGCTTCGGTGGTGATCGCGGCGGCTTCGGCGGCGATCGCGGTGGTTTCGGTGGCGATCGTGGCGATCGCGCCCCGGCGGGAGTGGTGGAATAATGCGTAACGTAGAGCGTCCTGCCGGCCGTGACGGCGAAGCCGCTGCCGGCGCCCGCCCGGCGACCCGTCGCCCGTTCTTCCGCCGCCACAAGACCTGCCCGTTCTCGGGTCCGAATGCGCCGAAGATCGATTACAAGGACATCAAGCTCCTGCAGCGCTTCATTTCCGAGCGCGGCAAGATCGTCCCGAGCCGGATTACGGCCGTGTCGGCCAAGAAGCAGCGCGAATTGTCTCAGGCAATCAAGCGCGCCCGCTTCCTGGGTCTGCTGCCGTATCTGATTCAATAGGCCCGCGCGCAAAGCCCGACGGCGCCCGCATGTCGATCGTGCGATCGACCGCGTTCGCCGTCGCGGGTGGCCTCGCGGCCGCCCTGCTTTTCGTGTCGCTGGCCAAGGGCAATCTCGGCGGGATCATTCTCATGGGAATGACACCGCTGCCTTTGTTCCTGGTCGGGTTGTCGCTCGGTGTCATGCCGGCGGCGATTGCTTCGATGGTCGGCGCGGCGGTCATTCTGGCCGTCGACATGCTTTACGGCACGGTATTCCTGGCCGATTTCGCATTGCCGGTCATGATCGTGGTGCCGCTGGCGCTCTGGCGCCGGCGGGACGAAACGAAATGGCGGCCCGCAAGTCAGCTCGTGATCGGTCTGACGGTGCTGGCAGCGGTTGTCTTCCTCGTGTCCGAGCTGAGCCTGATCGGCCAGCCCGGCGGGATGGAAGGCAGCCTCAGGACCGTGATCGGCACGCTTGGCAAAGAGCTGCGGAACCAGGATCCGCAGATCGGCGACCAGGCGGAGCACATGCTGCAATCGGCGGCCCGTTGGCTGCCGGGAGTGGGTGCGGCGGCCTGGATCGGCCTGATCGCGGCCAATGGCGTGCTGGCGCAAGGCGCCTTGGCCGGATTCGGCTGGGCGCGGCGGCCGGCGCCCAAGGTCGCAGCGATCGCGGTGCCGTGGTTCGCCCTGGTCCCGCTGGCCGCGGCGATCGCGGCGGCGGTGCTGGGTCGAGGCGAGATCGCGTTCGCGGGATCGAACCTCACGGTCATCCTGGCGATGCCGTTTCTGTTTCAGGGTCTGGGCGTCATTCACGCCCTGGCCGCACGGTCTTCGAAGCGAGCCTGGCTGTTGGCCGGGGTCTATGTCGCGGTTCTTATATTTGGGTGGCCGATCCCGTTGATCGTCGCCCTCGGTGTGATCGAGCAATGGGTCGGGTTGCGGCGGCGGTACGCCGCAACGGGCCGGGAGAAGAGTGATGGTTGACGTCATCCTGTTGGAGCGGGTCGAGAAACTGGGCCATTTGGGCCAGATCGTTAAGGTCCGTCCGGGCTATGCCCGCAATTTCCTTCTGCCGCAGAAGAAGGCTCTGCGCGCCACGAAGGACAATCTCGCCTATTTCGAGACGCAGCGCGTCGTGCTCGAGGCGAACAACCTGCGCCTGAAGGCGGAAGCCGAGGACGTGGGTACCAAGATGGGCGACCTGTCCGTCGTCGTGATCCGCCAGGCCGGCGAAACCGGCCAGCTCTACGGTTCGGTCTCGGCCCGTGACGTGGCCGACGGCATCGGCGAACTCGGCTTCACGGTCGAGCGCGCCCAGGTCTCGCTCGATCACCCGATCAAGACGCTCGGCGTGCATAAGGTGAAGATCACCCTGCATCCGGAAGTCTCGCTGATCGTGAAGGTCAACGTGGCCCAGTCGGCCGACGAGGCCGCGGCGCAGGCCAAGGGCATGTCGCAGGCCGACATCGAGGCGGCGCGCGACGCCGCCGACGCAGAGGCCGAAGCCGGGCCGGCTGCCGAGGAAGAAGTCGAAGCGTAATCGCTTCGTCATTTTTCAAGGGGACGGCATGGTAGGTCACCATTGCCGTCCACGAGCTTGATCGTCGGCAATAAGATTGCTTGACTGAACGCATCGAGGTTCACCCCGATGCGTGACGCCGCACGGGATCTCTGGATCGCGCGCGGCGTTTGTCGTTTCATATCTTCTGATCCGTTGCCCGCACCTTTTCGGCAGGGCCTGTCGCGCGCCCCGCCTTTCGATCTTTGGACATGCAGGACGGGGGTAGCGCATGCTGTTGGCCCATCTGTTACGTCATCTGGTCCGTCGTGGACGGTTGACTGTCATCGACGCCAGCGGGCGGTCGCATTATTTCGGAGAGTTGCCCGGCCCGATTTCGACCATTCGCCTTCATACCAAGGCGTTCGAGCGCCGCATGTTCTTCAACCCCCGCATGGCCGTGGGCGAAGGCTACATGGACGGCCTGCTGACGATCGAACAGGGCGATATCTACGATTTTCTCAGCCTGGTCATGGGCAACATCTCGACGGCGCCGCGCTCTGCCACCTTCACGCCGCTCTATCAAGGCGTTGATCGATGGTGGCGCTGGCTGCAGCAGTACAATCCCGTCGGCCGCGCCCAGGAGAACGTCGCCCATCACTACGATCTCTCGGCGACGCTCTACGATCTCTTCCTCGACGCCGACCGGCAATATTCCTGCGCCTATTTCGAGCATCCGACCGACGATCTCGAAACCGCGCAAGCCAACAAGAAGCGCCATATCGCCTCCAAGCTGCTGTTGAAGCCAGGCCAGAAGGTGCTCGACATCGGGTCGGGCTGGGGTGGCCTCGGGCTCTATCTGGCGCAGGAGACCGGCGCCGACGTCACCGGCCTCACGCTCTCGACCGAACAGCACAAGCTGTCGAACGACCGGGTCGCGGCTGCCGGCCTCGACGATCGCGTGCGGTTCGAGATCCAGGACTACCGATTGAACCAGGGCCGTTACGACCGGATCGTTTCGGTCGGGATGTTCGAGCATGTGGGCGTCAACCATTACGGCGAATATTTCAACAAGATCGCCGATCTGCTGGCCGACGACGGCGTGGCGCTGATCCACGCGATCGGCCGGCAGGAGGGGCCGGGCACCACCAACCCATGGGTCCGGAAATACATTTTCCCCGGCGGCTATTGCCCGGCCTTGTCCGAGGTTCTGCCGGCGGTCGAGCGCGCCGGCCTGCAACTCATGGACGTCGAGATCCTGCGCCTGCACTATGCCGAGACCCTGCGCCATTGGCGCCAGCGCTTCCTGGCCCATTGGGATCAGGTCAAGGCGCTCTATGACGAGCGTTTCTGCCGGATGTGGGAATTCTACCTCGCCGCTTCGGAGGCCGGGTTCCGGGTCCAGGACTTGATGGTGTTCCAGATCCAGATCGCCAAGCGGGTCGATGCCGTGCCGATGACCCGCGACTACATGGCGGAATGGAAGGCGGAGCACCCGCTGCACACGGCGTCGCCCGGGCGGAAAGTCGCCGCTGGGGACTGATCCCCGTTATCCACAGGCCTGTGGATGGAATAGCCATGTCGCCCCGGCCTCGTCGGCAGTAGGTTGGGCGCGACATGGACCCTGCCCGCTCGATCATAGCGGCCGTCCCGGCTCAGCCGGACGTGCCGACCTACCGCACACCGCCCCAGAATCTCGAGGCCGAACAGGCGCTCCTGGGCGCCCTTCTGGTCAATAACGCGACCTATCACCGAGTCTCGGAGTTTCTGCGCCCGGATTATTTTTTCGAACCGGTCCATCAGCGCATCTACGCCGCCGCCGAAAAACTGATCGAGCGCGGGCAAATCGCGAGTCCGGTCACCTTGAAGCCGTTCTTCGAGCAGGACGGTGCGCTCGCCGACATCGGCGGCGCGCGCTATCTGGCGCAACTGGCGGCCTCGGTCGTGACCATCATCAATGCCGCCGACTACGGCCGGCAGATCTACGACCTGCACCTGCGCCGCCAACTGATCGAGATCGGCGGCGAGGTGGTCAACGAGGCGTTCGAACAGGACCTGGACCTCGACGCCAAAAAGCAGATCGAGGTCGCCGAGAAGAAGCTGTTCGATCTGGCGACCGAAGGCGCCGCCGAAGGCGGCTTCCAGCCGTTCAAGCAGGCGTTGCTGAACGCGACCGAGATCGCCGAGGCGGCCTACAAGCGCAACGGCAAGACCTCCGGCGTCTCGTCCGGTTTCCGCGATCTCGACAAAAAGCTCGGCGGCCTGCATCCCTCGGATCTCCTGATCCTGGCCGGCCGCCCCTCCATGGGCAAGACCACGCTCGCGACCAACATCGCCTTCAACGTCGCCCGCGCGTTCCGCCAAGGCCGCAGCGTGACCGGCGAGGCGATCGCGGAGGACGGCGGCGTCGTCGCCTTCTATTCGCTCGAAATGTCGGCCGAACAGCTCGCGACCCGTATTCTGTCGGAAGCGTCGGGCGTGTCCGGCGACAAGATCCGCCGAGGCGAAGTCGCGCGCGACGAGTTCGACCGGTTCGTCCAGGCCTCGCTCGAGCTGCAGAGCATCCCGTTGTTCATCGACGACACGCCGGCGCTGTCGATCGCCGCCGTGCGCACCCGGGCGCGCCGTCTGAAGCGGCAACAGGGCCTGGATCTGATCATCGTCGATTACCTGCAGCTCCTGACCGGCACGCCGTCGCGCGGCGGCGAAGTCAATCGCGTGCAGGAAGTCTCTGAAATCACCCGTGGCCTCAAGGCCTTGGCCAAGGAACTGAGCGTGCCGGTCATCGCCCTTTCGCAGCTGTCCCGCGCGGTCGAGCAGCGTGAGGACAAGCGGCCGCAGCTGGCCGACCTGCGCGAGTCGGGCTCGATCGAGCAGGACGCCGACTGCGTGATGTTCGTCTATCGCGAGGAATATTACCTGGGCCGCGCCGAGCCCACGCGCCGACCGGAGGAAAGTGAAGACAAATACCTGCAGCGCCACGCCGAATGGTGGGACCGCATGGGCAAGGCGGGCGGCAAGGCCGAGGTCATCATCGGCAAGCAGCGTCATGGTCCGATCGGTACGATCACGCTCAGTTTCGACGGTGCCACGACCAAATTCACCGACTATGTCGGCGCCGATCATCTGCCCGAAATCCACGAATAGCGCCGTTGCCACGGCCGGCTGGGCGCCAGTTGCCCGTCACGGGCGTCAAGTTCTTGGTATCAAAGAAAAAACCCGTCCCGTCCGCGAGATTGACGCTGGCCGGACCGTTGGCTATGGTGCGGGCATCCACTGCCGACCGGTTTCGGCGGGTCGCCACGTCGGGTCTGAGCCTCGCAGATGGGGCCTTCCGGGCGGGCAGCAGTGCCGTGCGTGTCTTCCCAGGTCCGGTGGCAATTCCCGCCGTCGGTCGCATTTCGATGGATCTCGTCACAGTGGATGTCTGCGCCGTGCCACCGCAATGGGTGTTCCCTGGCGGCCTTGTCGATGTGCCGGGACCGCTGCGCGGTACCGAAGGTTTGATCTGCCGCCACGGCGAGGTCGCCGCCTAGATGGGTGATTTCCTCGCGACCATCGGCCGATCCGCCCTCGGTTTCTTCGCCAGCGTCGGCCGATTGTTCCTGTTCGCCGGCGTGGCCTTCAGTCATATCCTGCGGCCGCCGTTCTATTGGAAGCTGCTGCTGCGCCAGATGGTGCTGATCGGCTATAATTCCCTGCCGGTCGTGGGCCTGACCTCGCTGTTCACCGGCATGGTGCTGGCGCTGCAGAGCCACACGGGCTTCGCCGGCCTGGGCGGCGACGGTGCGGTGGCCTTGCTGGTCGTGCTGTCCGTGACCCGCGAGCTGGGCCCCGTCATCGCCGGCCTGATGGTGGCAGGCCGGGTCGGCGCGGCGATCGCCGCCGAACTCGGGACCATGAGCGTCACCGATCAGATCGCGGCGCTCTCGACGCTGTCGACCAACCCATACAAATACCTGGTCGTGCCGCGCATCCTCGCCGGCGTCATCACCATGCCGCTGCTCGTGCTTGTCGCCGATATCATCGGCATCCTCGGCGGCTATATCGTCGGCGTCTACCTGCTCGACTACAACCCGTCGAGCTACCTGCACCAGACCTGGGTCGCACTGAAGACGCCGGACGTGGTGTCGGGCCTGATCAAGGCCGGCGTGTTCGGCTTCGTCGTCACCCTGATGGGCTGCTACCACGGTTATCATTCGCGCGGCGGCGCCCAGGGCGTCGGCTCCGCCACGACCAATGCCGTGGTTTCCAGCTCGATCCTGATCCTGCTGATGGATTATCTCCTGACGTCGGTGTTCTTCTCATGACCGCCAAGATCGTCATCAAGGACCTGACCAAGGCGTTCGGGCGCAAGAAGGTGCTGCAGGGCGTCAACCTCGAGATCGCCCAGGGCGAGAGCGTCGTCGTCATCGGCGGCTCCGGCTCCGGCAAGTCGGTGCTGTTGAAATGCATCCTTGGGCTGGTCCATCCCGACAGTGGCGAGATCTTCGTCGACGGCCAGCCGACGGTGGGCCTCAGCGGGTCCGAGCGTGCGCGGATGATGGCCAAGTTCGGCATGCTGTTCCAGGGCGCCGCCTTGTTCGATTCCCTGCCGGTCTGGCAGAACGTCTCGTTCGGCCTGATCCAGGGCCAGGGCATGAAGCTGCCGGAGGCGAAGCGTCTCGCGATCGATACGCTCGCCAAGGTCGGCCTCGGCGCCGACGTCGCCGACCTGACCCCGGCGGAACTGTCGGGCGGCATGCAGAAGCGCGTGGGCCTGGCGCGCGCCATCGCGTCGAAGCCCGAGATCATCTTCTTCGACGAGCCGACGACCGGCCTCGACCCGATCATGAGCGATGTGATCAACCAGTTGATCGCCGAACGGGTGCGCGACCTGGGCGCCACCGCCCTATCCATCACCCACGACATGGCGAGCGCCCGCAAGATCTCCGATCGGGTCGCCATGCTGTATCAGGGCAAGATCATCTGGCAGGGACAGACCGCCGACATCGATCGCTCGGGCAACGCCTATGTCGATCAGTTCATCAACGGCCGCGCCGACGGGCCGATCCAGATGGAAGTGCGTGCGTCGTGACCGCCGCTCCGTTCTTTCCGACCGGGGGCCGCTGACCGATGGCCCGCCCGCGCAGCCGGTTCGTCTGCCAGGAATGCGGGGCGGTCCACACCAAATGGAGCGGCCGCTGCGATGCCTGCGGCGGCTGGAACTGCCTGATCGAAGAAGTCGAGCCGGAAGGACCGCCCAAGGGTCTGGGCGCTGCCGGCGTCGCCAAGGGCAAGCGCATCGCCTTCGTCGGGCTGGAAGGCAGTGCCGAGGCCGCACCGCGCCGCCTGACCGGGATCGCCGAGTTCGACCGGGTGTGCGGCGGCGGCCTCGTGCCGGGCTCCGCCCTGCTGGTCGGCGGCGATCCGGGCATCGGCAAATCGACCCTGCTGCTGCAGGTCGTGGCCTCGCTCGCCATCGGCAAGGCCAAGTGCGTCTATATCTCGGGTGAGGAATCGATCGACCAGATCCGCCTGCGTGCGACCCGCCTGGGCGTGACGGGCGCGCCGGTCGAACTGGCGGCCGCGACCAGCATCCGCGACATCGCGGCCTCGCTCGACCATGCCCAGGCGGCCGACATCGTGGTGATCGATTCGATCCAGACCATGTACCTGGACACCTTGGACAGCTCGCCCGGCACGGTCAGCCAGGTGCGCGCCGCCGCCCAGGAATTGATCCGGCTGGCCAAGCGCGTGGGATTCACCCTGATCCTGGTCGGCCATGTCACCAAGGATGGCGCCATCGCCGGCCCGCGCGTGCTGGAGCACATGGTCGATGCCGTGCTCTATTTCGAAGGCGAGCGCGGGCATCAGTTCCGCATCCTGCGCGCGGTCAAGAACCGCTTCGGCCCGACCGACGAGATCGGCGTGTTCGAGATGACGGATGCCGGCCTGAGCGAGGTCGCCAACCCGTCGGCCCTGTTCCTGGCCGATCGCCATGGCGCCGTCAGCGGTGCCGCCGTGTTCGCCGGCATGGAAGGCACGCGGCCCGTGCTGGTCGAAATCCAGGCGCTGGTCGCCCCCTCGCCGCCCGGCACGCCCCGGCGCGCGGTCGTTGGGTGGGACTCCGCGCGGCTTGCAATGGTGATGGCCGTTCTGGACGCACGTTGCGGCCTTGCAATCGGATCGAACGACGTTTACCTGAACGTCGCCGGGGGTCTGCGGATTTCCGAACCCGCGGCGGATCTCGCGGTGGCGGCAGCCCTGGTTTCGGCGCTGACGGGGCAGCCCGTGCCGGCCGAAATGGTCGTCTTCGGCGAGATAGGCCTATCCGGCGAAATACGGCCGGTCAGCCAGTCGGATGCGCGGCTCAAGGAAGCGGGCAAGCTCGGCTTCGAACGCGCGCTCGGGCCGGCGCGGCGGGGACGGCAGAAACCGGCATCGGCCGGCATCGTCCAGAACGAGATCGGTCATTTGCAGGAGCTCGTCGACATGTTCGACACCGAGGGCACCAATACCCCGACGACGAGGGCCTGAAGTCCGTCATGAATGCGCTCGACATCATCGTCGTTGCCGTGGTCGCCATCTCCGGCCTGTTCGCCTTCGTACGCGGCTTCGCGCGCGAGCTGCTGTCGATCGCCGCCTGGGTCGGCGCCGCCGCGGTGACCTATTTCTTCTTCGAACCGTCCCGCGCGATCGCGCGCAATCTGATGAAGCCGTGGCTGGCCGACGTGGTCGCCCCGATCGTCGTGTTCGTGGTCTGCCTGATCGTGTTCTCGATCATCACCGGCGTGCTGTCGAACCAGGTGCGGCAGTCGAGCCTGGGTGCCGTCGACCGGGCGCTCGGCATGATCTTCGGCGTGGCGCGTGGCGCCGTCGTCGTTTGCGCCGCCTACCTGGTCATGACCCTGTTCCTGAAGCCCGAGGATCGGCCCGGCTGGGTGCTGCAGGCCCATACCCGCGGCCTGCTCGACTCCGGCGCCCAGCAGCTCCACGACCTGATCCCGCACAATACGCTGGAGCGCGGCACCCAGGCCGCGACCGAGGCGGCACAGAAGGTCAACCAGGCCAATCAGGTCCGGCAGGACCTCGACAAGCTCAACGCTCCTTACGGTGCGTCCAAGACCAAGCCCGCCGACAAGACCGCGCCGAACGGCCCGTCCCAGCAGGATGAGACCGGCCTCAACAATCTCGTCGATAAAGCTCAGCAGACCGGATCAAAGCCATGAGTTATACGACCGTTCCGTTCGACGACGACCATTTTCACGAAGAATGCGGCGTGTTCGGCGTGTTCGGGCATCCCGAGGCCGCGGCGCTGACCGCGCTAGGGCTCCATGCGCTGCAGCATCGCGGTCAGGAAGCGGCAGGCATCGTCAGCTACGACGGCGCCCAATTCCACGCCCATCGGGGCCTGGGCCAAGTCGGCGAGAACTTCAGCTCCCCCGCCGTCATGGAGCGCCTGCCCGGCAATGCTGCGATCGGCCATAACCGCTATGCCACGACCGGCGAAGTCGCGATCCGCAACATCCAGCCGCTGTTCGGCGATTTCGAATTCGGCGGCCTCGCCATCTGCCACAACGGCAACCTGACCAACTCCTACCAGTTGCGCAACCAGCTGGTCCGGCGCGGCAGCCTGTTCCAATCGACCAGCGATACCGAGGTGATCATCCACCTGATCGCCACCAGCCTGCGCCGCTCGGTGCTGGAGCGGATGGTCGATTCCCTGCGCCAGGTCGAAGGCGCCTATTCGTTGGTCGCCATGTCCAAGGAGGGCATGATCGGCGTGCGCGATCCGCTGGGCGTGCGGCCGCTGGTACTGGGCAAGCTGGGCGACAGCTATGTGCTGGCGTCGGAGACGGTAGCGCTCGACATCATCGGTGCCGATTTCGTGCGCGACATCGAGCCGGGCGAGATCGTCATCGTCAACGAGGACGGCCTGCATAGCCATCGCCCGTTCGGTAACCGTCCCAGCCGCTTCTGCGTGTTCGAATACATCTACTTCGCCCGGCCCGACAGCATCGTCGAGGGCACCGGCGTCTATGAAGTCCGCAAGCGCATCGGCATGGAACTGGCGCGTGAGACCCCGGTCGACGCCGATACGATCATCCCGGTGCCGGATTCGGGCGTGCCCGCGGCGTTGGGCTATTCGCTGGAGAGCGGCATTCCGTTCGAACTGGGCATCATCCGCAACCACTATGTGGGCCGGACCTTCATCGAGCCGACCGATCAGATCCGCCATCTGGGCGTCAAGCTGAAGCACAACGCCAACCGCCGCCATATCGAGGGCAAGCGCGTCGTGCTGGTCGACGATTCGATCGTGCGCGGCACGACCTCGCTCAAGATCGTCGAGATGGTCCGCCAGGCCGGCGCCAAGGAGGTCCACATGCGGATCTCCAGCCCACCCACGAACAATTCCTGCTTCTATGGCATCGCGACGCCCGAACGGGAAAAGCTGCTCGCCTCGCGCTTCGACACCGAAGGCATGGCGAAATTCATCGGGGCCGACAGCCTCGCCTTCGTCTCGATCGACGGGCTCTACCGCGCACTGGGCGATACCAAGCGCGACCCCAAGCAGCCGCACTATTGCGACGCCTGCTTCACGGGCGATTATCCGATCCCCTTGTCGGATTTCGAACAGGGCAATCTCGCGACGAACCTCTCGCTGATGAATGAGATCGCCTGACGATGAGCGAAGCGAAGCAGGACGGCCGGCTTTCGGGCCGGATCGCACTTGTCACGGGTGCCTCGCGGGGCATCGGCGCGGCCATCGCCCGGCGTTTCGCCGCCGAGGGCGCCCATGTGATCCTGGTCGCCCGCACGGTCGGCGCGCTCGAAGAGGTCGACGACCAGATCCAGTCAAAGGGCGGCAGCGCCACCCTAGTCCCGCTCGACCTGCTGGAATTCGACAAGATCGACCAGATGGGCGCCGCACTCTACGAACGGTTCGGCCGGCTCGACATCCTGGTCGGCAATGCCGGCCATCTGGGCTCGCTCGGGCCGCTGAGCCACCAGGATCCAAAAGTCTTCCAGCGGGTCATCGACACCAACCTCACGGCCAACTGGCGCCTGATCCGCTCGCTCGAGCCGTTGTTGAAGCTGGCGCCGGCGGGGCGCGCCATCTTCACCACCTGTGCCGCCGGCCATGACGCCATCGCCTATTGGAGCGCCTATGCGGTCTCCAAGGCCGGGCTCGACCTGATGGCGCGGACTTGGGCCGCCGAACTGACCAAGACCAACGTCAAGGTGTCGCTCGTCGACCCCGGCCCCGTCGCCACCCAGCTGCGCCGCACCGCCTTTCCGGGCGAGGACCAGGCCGTCATGGCGCAGCCCGACGATGTCGCCGGCCTGTTCCTGGATCGAGTGCTGGTTTAACCCAGCGCCTGGGCCACGCGCCAGGACGGCAGCTTGACCAGGACGGTCGTGCCATGGCCCGGCACCGACTCGATCACCAACTCGCCGCCGTGCAGTTCGACGAAGGACTTCGCGAGCGGCAGGCCCAGCCCGACACCGTCGCGGGTTCGCGCAAACGCGCTCTGGACTTGGCCAAAGGGACGGAGTGCCACGGCAGCTTCGTCTGCGGACATGCCGATACCGGTATCCTGAACCGCCAGGGTCAGTTCGCCGCCGGCCTTGCGTCCGACCAGGATGCTCACCCGGCCGCCGGAGGGCGTGAACTTGACCGCATTCGACGTAAGGTTCAGCAGCGCCTGACGCAGCAGCCGCTCGTCGCCGATGCACCAGGAGGCGCCGTCGTCGAACCGGGTCTCGAGCTTTAGGCCGGCATCGGCGACGCGTCCGCGGAGCATGCGCGCGCACTCTTCGATCATGCGTTTCAGATCGATCCGCGCTTCCTTGAGTTCGATCCGGCCGGCCTCGATGCGCGCGATGTCGAGGATGTCGTTGATGATCAGCAGCAAATGCTGGGCGCTGTTGTTGATGTCGCCCAGATATTCCTGATATTTCGGCACGCCGACCGGCCCCAGGATCTCTTCCCGCATGATCTCGGAAAAGCCGATAATGGCGTTCAGGGGTGTGCGCAACTCGTGACTCATGTTGGCCAGGAATTCCGATTTGGCCCGGCTGCCGCGCTCCGCCGCGTCGCGGGCGTCGCGGAGCGCCTGCTCCATCTGCTTGCGTTCGGTGATGTCCTGGATGATGCCATCGGCCGCCACCGGCGTGCCGGCGTCGTCGAACTCTGGCGTGCCCATGGCATGCAGGTGGCGAACTTCGCCATGGGCATCGACGATCCGGAAATCGAAGGCATAGGAGCGCCCTTCCTGGGTCGTCCGGAGCGTATCGCCGATCAGGCCCAGATCGTCCGGATGGACCAGCGCCAGGAAGCGTTCGACGGAATTCGGCGCCATGCCGGGTGGATATCCCAGGATTCGGCAGGCCTCGACGGACCAGACCATCTCCTGGGTCGCGAAGAGGCGGCGGAAGCTGCCGAGTTGCGCCAGGGTTTGCGCCTTGATCAGCACGCGCCGGGATTCCGCGAGCTCGATCGCCTGCCCCTGCCCTTCGTTCAGCAGCCGCATCAGCCACCAAGCGGAGGCGATGAACGAAACGGAGACGAGCCCGGAGAAGACGAGCGAAAAGATCAGCTCTCGGCGCCAGCCGCTCAGGATCTCCGTTTCGCCGGCCGAGACGGAAACGATGATCGGAAAATCCGGCAGCGTCCGGTAGCTGACGAGGCGGGTCGAACCGTCGTAGGCGCTGGACGGGTTCTCATAGACGCCGCTGGGCGCCTCGGGCAGTTCGACGGAGAACAGATGGCCTCGGCCGAACGTCGCGCTGCTTCGCGACGGATCGTTGGGCACGCGCAGGATCATCTTGCGGTCCGAGCGCAGGATGGTGACGGCACCGGCCGCGGTCGGCCGCGCGCGGTCGAACGCCTGGGCCAGGACGTCCAGATCGATCGCCGTCGCCAGCAAGGCCACGCCGTCCGACCGCGGCGGCAGCCGCAATGCCATCGGCAGCAGCCATCGATTGGTGTTCGGCGGGTTGAATGCCTCGCCCAGATAGATCTGTCCCGGTGCCAGTGCGAGCGCGGTCTGAACGAAGGGAGCATCGACATAGGCGATCGGCAGCCTGCCGACATTGTCGATGGGACGCACGCTGGCCCCGTCGGCCAGCACCAGCCGGATGCCGGCAAAACCCGGACGGCCGGCACCGGTGCTCTGCGCCAGGGCCGCGAATTCAGGGTCCCGCTGCAAATCGCTCGTCGGATGGAAGCTGGCCCAGGTCTCGACGGTACGCAGGATGACCGATGCGCCGCGCAATTGCCCGTCGACGTGCTCGTCGATGGTCTCGGACAGGTGCGACAGGGTTTCCTTGGTCGCGTCTATCCGCTCGCCTCGGTTGAGCGTCAACCAATAGAAGGTGCTGCCCCACACCGCGCCGAGGGCGATCGCCGTGACGAGCGCGGTCGCGGCGACGATGCCGCCCTTGGAGGCCGGCCAGACCAGACGGAGGAACACGGGGATTGGCATCGGAACGCCTCGGACCAACGTTCTTGGCGGTCGCCGCAGGCCGGATAGACCGACGGCATCATGTCAGTGTTACACACCCGAGGCGGCCCCGTCAGTTCCCATCGACAGGCGACGGCAGGAATCCGGCCCTAATCCTTGTCGGCATAGGGATTGGATCCCTTGCGCAACATGACCCGGATCGGCGTGCCGGGCAGATCGAAGGTCTCTCGCATAAGGTTAACCAGATACCGCCGATAGGAATCCGGCAGGTCGCCGGGCTTGGACGAGAATAGCGCGAAGGTCGGCGGGCGGGTGTTCGCCTGGGTCATGTAGCGCAGGCGCAGCCGGCGACCGTCGACGAGCGGTGGCGGATGGCGTTCCTGGATTTCCGCCAACCAGCGATTGAGCTTCGGCGTGCCGATCCGGCGATTCCAGGTCGCGTGGGCATCGAGCCCCGCCTTCATCAGCTTGTCGAGCCCGGCCCCGGTCGCCCCCGAGACAGGCACGCACAGGATCCCCTGCAACTGCGCCAGCGAAATCTGCAGCCGGTCCCGCAGTTTTTCCAGTGCGGCCGGCTTGTTCTCGATCAGATCCCATTTGTTGATCGCGAGGACGATCGAGCGGCCCTCGTCCTCGATCATGCGGGCGATCGTCAGGTCCTGCTTTTCCAGCATCTGGGTGGCATCGACCACCATGATGACCAGTTCGGCGAAGCGAATCGCGCGCAGCGTATCGGCGACCGACAGTTTTTCCAGCTTGTGCTCGATCACCGACTTGCGCCGCAGCCCGGCGGTGTCGATCAGCTTGATGGGACGGCCGCGCCATTCCCATTCGATCGCGATCGAGTCGCGGGTGATGCCGGCCTCGGGTCCGGTCAGCAGCCGTTCCTCGCCCAGCAGCTTGTTGATCAAGGTCGACTTGCCGACGTTGGGCCGGCCGACGATCGCCAACTGGATCGGCTTTTGCGGATCGTCCGTCGATCCGTCCTCGTCGAAATCGATGTCGCCGCGCACGGGCGCAGGGACGCCGAAGGGGTCCAGCTCTTCGACCTTGTCGGCAAACGGCATGAGCGCGTCGAACAGGTCGCTCAGGCCTTCGCCATGCTCGGCCGAAATCGCGATCGGATCGCCCAGGCCGAGCTCGAACGACTCATATGCCCCGGCCAGGCCGGCCTTGCCCTCGGACTTGTTGGCGATCAGGACCACCGGCACCGCACGGCGGCGCAGCAGTTCGGCGAAATGCCGGTCCATCGGCGTGACGCCGACCCGGGAATCGATCACCATCAGCACGACGTCGGCGTCGTCGATCGCCCGCTCGGTCTGCTCGCGCATACGGCCGGCCAGGCTCTGGTCGCGCACGTCCTCGAGCCCCGCCGTATCGATCACCCGGAATTCGATATCGCCGAGGCGCGCCTTGCCCTCGCGCCGGTCGCGCGTGACGCCCGGCAGGTCGTCGACCAGCGCCAGACGCTGGCCGACGAGCCGATTGAACAACGTCGACTTGCCGACGTTGGGTCGACCGATGATGGCCGCCGTGAAACTCATACCCTTACAGTCCTTCCGACCGACGCGCTCGCTCTCGCGGCGCCGGTCTCGTTCAGCTTCAGCGCAACGCCGTCAACTGTCCATCGTTGGTCATCAGATAAAGCGTATTGTCGGCGACCACGGGCGACAGGAAGCTACCCTCCGGCAGATCGATCCGGCCCAGTGCCTTGCCGGTATAGGGCGAGATCGACCAGGCTTGGCCGTTCGACGCGATCACGATCAGGCGATCCCCCGCCAGGATCGGCCCGGCCCAATGGATCGGGTCTTCCTTGTCTTCCATGTCGGCCCACTGGTCGAGCTGGGTCAGCCATCGGACGCGCCCATCGGCCCGCGTCAGGCAGATGACCTCGCCGCCGGTCGACAGCAGATAGACGAAGTCGCCGGCGATCCACGGCGTATAGGTGCCGCCGACCTCCTGCTCCCAGGCGCGCTCGCCGGTGCGCAGGTCGATCGAGGCGACACGGCCGGAATGGCTGACCGCGATGACGCGGCCGCGATCGATTACGGGACGACCGTGAATATCGGCCAGCGTCGAGATCGCGTCGAACCGGCGGGTCGCGGCCAGGCTGTCCTGCCACACCGTACGACCGTTCTCGATGCGCAGCGCCACCAGTTCGCCCGAGCTGAATGGCACGACCACCGTGCCGTTCTCGACGGCGGGGCTCGACCCGCCGGCCAGTTCGGCCGTCTCGGGGATGCCGGCATAGGTCCATTGCTTCTCGCCGGTCGCTTCCGACAGCGCGAAGATCTCGTTGTCGACATCGACCACCAGCACATGGCCGTCGGCCACCGTCGGGGCCTCGCGCATGGGAATGCCGATGGTCGTGCGCCAGGTTTCCTTGCCGTCGGCCGCGTTCAGCGCCACGACCTGGCCGAAGCCGATCGTCACGAACAGCTTGCCGCCGTCAAAAGAAACGCCGCCACCCCAAGCCTGGTTGTCGACATCGTCCGGTGCCACGTCGACCTGCCAGAGCTGCTTGCCGTCCGTCGCGCGATAGGCGGAAACCTGGGTCTTCGAATCTTTCACATAGACGACGCCGTCGTTCACGACTGGGCCGGCCAGGACCTCGGCATAGCGCGACGCGCCTTCGCCGACATTGACCTGCCAGGCCTCCTTCAGCCCGTCGGGCAGCGCCGGATGCTGCATCACGTGGCTGGGCTGGCCGCTCGCCTGCGGCCAGTTCGCATTCACCGCCGGCGACGGCAAGGTGATCTGCAGCGAGGCCAGATCGGGATCGGGCTCCAGCTGCTTCTCCAGCGCCAGGACCGAGATCCGCTCACCGGGGATAATGTCCTTCTTCTTCTTGCCGAAGCTGTCGCAGGCGGCCAGCGCCAACGGCAGGACCAGGAGAATCGTCAGTTTCTTCGCGCTCAGCACTGGTCGCAATCCTCAGTTCTTCAAGCCGTTGACGATCTCGGTCGCGCGGGTGCGCAACGACGCTGGCGCGCCCAGATCGTCCGCCAGCCCCTGGTAAGTCTTCAGCGCCGCCGCCTTGTCGCCCGCCTTCAATTGGGCGAGCGCGGTCACTTCGAGCGCCGTGAAATGCCAGGGCCCGTCGACGAGCGGCTTCATGCGCGCGATGGTCTCTTCCGGCTTCGCCTCGTCGACGCTGTAGAGGCCGGCGAGCGCCGTCGCCAGATCGCGATAGACCGGGTCGACCGCGCCGTCGGCGGCGATCGTGCTCAGCGCCGCGAGGCCGCCTTCCTTGTCGTCGCTCTTCGCTTTCAGCGCCGCGGCCTGGATACGGGCCAGCAGGCCATACCCGGCCTTGTCTTCGGCGGCGATCGCTTCGAATCCGGCAATGGCCTTGGCATTGTCGCCGTCGCGAACCAGACCCGCGGTCTCGGCGTATTTCAGCCCGCGCGCCTGGTACTGTTGCAGCCGCCAATTCTGGTACCCGACCCCGGCTGCCGTTGCGGCGACGACGAGCACGGCAGCGGCGATGACGTACTTGCCGTAACGCGCCCAAAGCTTGGCCGCGCGGTCGCGCCGTAGGTCCTCATCGATCTCTTGAAAGATGTCCGCCAATGCGAGACTCCGGGATAGCGGTATTGCAGCGCGCGGAACGATTTTTGGACGACAAAGGGCCGGCCGAAATCGCACCGCGAGAACGGGGCCGGACCATAGCGGGTCATGCGGCCGGACGCAAATCCGTGACTCCCCGTTTCATCAGTGACAGCCACGTCCCGTCAAAAGAAAACCAAGAGGAATGCGTTATCGAAAGAAAAAATCCCCTAGCATCTCGATACCCCGAGGATGCGGCGCGGACTGGATTGCCCGGAGGTCTCAACAACGCCGAAGCGGGACAGTATTGTCGCGCGCGGCTATCCTCCGCCGCGCCTACCGATTCGACCTCGCCGCGCCGGCACCGATGACCAGCCCATGGAAGATCCCCGTGGATCCCAGAAACGCAAAAACTCGCACAAAGCCGCCGATCTCAACGGGTCGTTCGTAGTGGCGCAAGCGTCGGCACGACAGTCCCATTCCCTGTTGAACGACCTGCTGCTCGCCCAGGGCTGGGATTTGCGGCGACCGCCCCATGGGGATTGCCTGTCTCAGCTGGACCCGCGCGTCGCGCCGAGAGTGGCGGAGGTGCTTCTCGATACCCGCAAGCGCGGCGCCGCAACCATCCCTGCCGTCGTTCTGGTCGACCGGCTTTCCGAAGACGCGATGGCGGTGGTGGCAAGCGTGGCCGCCTCGGACATCGCGAGTGCGATGCGCGACGCGCAGCATTATGCCGCGGCCTTCGTCTTGGCCGGCCAACCCGCGCTCGCCATCGGTCTGGCCGGGGTCCTGGACGACGATTTTTGCCTGCGCGTGTCGAAATGGGATGGGGCGGCATGGTGCCTGGTCACCCACGCCGGGCAACCCATCAACTGGATTCCGACGCGCGAGGACGCCCGGCGACTGGCGCTGCCGGCCCATCCGCCCGAATTGCGCCCATCCATCCCACCCCCGGAGGTGCTGGCCGCCCGCGCCGAGGAGATCAATCGGCTGCTGCGGGAAGCGAACGTCAAGGACGAGTTCCGTCCGGCCGTCGTGGCGGCGATCATGCTGGCGCTCTGGCAGTCCCGCGGTGCGGTGCGCCGGGACGAACGCTGGATTTTGGAGGACATCAACACGGCGTGCCGCATGGCGTTCACCGCAGTCGGCAAGGCCGGGCTGGCGGACGGCATGCGTATCGACAGCGGCAACGGGAAGCTGGCCGGACGGGTGCTGCGGATCGCGCTCATCCTGGAACGCCTCAACGTCACCATGCTCACGGCCGAACATGATTATCTGGGCCAGCTGTACGAGACTCTGTTCCGATATACCGGCGCCAATACCATCGGCCAGTATTTCACGCCGCGCCATATCGCCCGGATGATGGTGGAGCTCTGCGCGGTTCGATCGGACGATATCGTGCTCGACCCGACCTGCGGCACCGGCGGCTTTCTGATCGCCGGCATGGATCACATTCGCCGCCAAAGCCCGGGCTGGACGGCGACGGCGCTCAGCGATTGCCTTCATGGATTTGAGAGCGAGCCGGTCACGGCGGCCTTGTGCATCGCCAACATGATCCTGCGCGGCGACGGCTCGGCCGGGATCCACCAGGCCGATGTACTGACCTCACCCCGCTTCCGGCCGGGGATGGCGACCGTCGTCGTGACCAATCCACCCTTCCCCCACAAGAAGACCGACACGCCGTCCGAGCTCTTCGTCGATCGCGCGCTCGAGGGCCTGCGGATCGGCGGGCGCCTGGCGGTCATCCTGCCGACGAGCCTGCTGGTCAAGCGGGACAAGGCACCCTGGCGCGCGCGCGTACTGCGTCAAAACAGTCTGCTGGGCGTCTGCCAGCTGCCGGATGAGCTGTTCCAGCCGTTCGCTGCTGCGACCACGTCGATCGTGCTCCTGGAAAAGGGGCGGCCCCACGATCCGGCGGGCAAGACTGCTTTCGTCCGTCTGCACCACGACGGCCTGGTGCTGCGCAGAGGCGCGCGCGTCGAGCGCCCGACCGAGCCGAACCATATGGCGGCGGCGGTCGACGCGTTGCTGAACAAGCTCGACCGGCCGGGCTTTTCCGGCAGTGTCGGCATCGCCGGCGGCGACGAATGGGCGGCCGGCGCCTATATAAGGTCGGCGCCGCCGGACGATGCCGAGATGACCGGCGCCGTCGATGTCCTGCAACGACGGCTCGCCTCCTTCTATACCCGCTATGCTCCGGAAATCCTGGCCCAGCGCGACGCGATCGCCGATGGCGAGATTGCGATGGTCGATTATCGCCAGATCGTCTCCCATCGGAAACTGCGGAACGCGGAGGCCATTGCCGCGGCTGACAACGAGATCGGCGGCCGGTTCGACATTTTCTACGGGTTCGGCGCGATCGAGTCCCGCGAAGGCATTCCCCCTGGCCGCACCCTGATCGTCTCGCCGACCGAGCAATATAACGGCTGCGACGGCTGGCTGGAGTTCCCGACCGTGCTGGCACCACCCTTCATCACCGTTGCCCGCACCGGCAGCATCGGCGAGGCATTCGTGCATCTGGAGCCCTGCGCGCCGAATTCCGACTGCCTGGTGCTGCTGCCGCGCAAGCCGGAGTGGGCCGCCGTTGCGGATCTGCTGCTGGTCGCCTCCGCGATCCGTCTGGAACGGTGGCGCTACGGCTATGGCCGCAAGATCACGCCGGCGCGCATCGCGCCGGTGAACCTGAATTTTTCCCAGGCGATCCGGCGCGATGCGGAGGCGCTCTGCCTGAAGTTCGCACGGGTGATCGACGCGAGCCTCGCTCCCTATCGTCCATAGCCGATGCAGAAGAAAATTTGGAACCAACTTCGTGGATAAGTGTTTTCATTAGCGTGTGTTGCGGCAGGAATCGGCCCGGCCGACGCAGGACCTTTGCGAGACCTCATGAGCATCGCCCCACCCGACGAGCCCAGCCCCGCTCAGAAGCCGGTGCAGGGTCAGCCGTGCGTTCTGATCGTCGAAGATGATGCGATGGTCGCGACCTACGTCGCCGACGTCCTGGCCGAAGCGGGTTTCGAGGTGGCGGGCGTTGCGTCGACCGCGTCGGAGGCATTCACCTTGGCCGAAGCACGCCCCTGCATTCTGGCCCTGGTCGACATCCGCCTGCCCGGCCCGAAGGACGGCATCGAAATCGCCGGCGAGTTGCGCCGTCGCTACGGCATCGGCGCCATCTTCCTCAGCGGCACCAGCGATCCCGAGCATCTCGCCCGCGCCAAACGGGTCAGCCCCTATGGCTTCCTGCAGAAGCCGTTCCTGCCGAGCCAGATGTACAAGGCGCTCGACAAAGCCTTGAAGCAGCGCCAGGCCGAGCGTGGGGATAACCTGGGCTCCGATCCCGCTTAGAGATCCCAAGCATTTGCTGCTCGGCAACCGCGCAATCATTGCCGGACCGGCCCGGATGATTTGCGCTATGGTGGCGCCCGCGTCGAGCAATCGGGATCTGGGAAGATGGCGACCAACGAAAAGCTGAAGACTCCGGCCCTCGCGGCCTATGCCGGCCTGGTGCTGCGCGACGCCGCGATCCCGGAATTGCCGAACCATTATCGCGGCAAGGTGCGCGAGAATTACGATCTGCCGGACGGCCGTCGCATCATCATCGCGACCGACCGCCTGAGCGCGTTCGACCGGATCCTGACCGCCGTGCCGCTGAAGGGTCAGGTCCTGACCCAGATCGCCCGGTTCTGGTTCGACCGCACGCGCGACATCTGTCCGAACCACGTCATCGAATATCCCGACCCGAACGTGCTGGTCTGCCGCAACCTCAAGATCATGCCGGTCGAGATCGTCGTTCGCGACTACCTGGCCGGTACGACCTCGACCTCGATCCTCTCCATGTACAACGGCGGCCGCCGCGACATGTACGGCCACCATTTCCCGGACGGCATGCAGCCGAACGAAAAATTGCCCGCACCGATCATCACGCCGACGACCAAGGCGTTCGATGCCGGCCACGACGAGGAACTGACCCCCGACGAGATCGTCGCCAAGGGCCTGCTGAGCTCAGACCAGTGGGCCCATGTCTCCCGTCTGGCGCTGGCGCTGTTCGCGCGCGGACAGGAAATCGCCCGGCTGCATGGGTTGATCCTGGTCGACACCAAGTACGAGTTCGGCTTCGACACCGACGGCAGCATCGTGCTGGCCGACGAGATCCATACGCCGGATTCGAGCCGCTATTGGTTCGCCGAGAGCTACCCCGTTCGCTTTGCCGCGGGCGAGAAGCCGGAGAGTTTCGATAAGGATTTCGTGCGCAGCTGGGTCGTCGCGCGCTGCGATCCCTATGTCGACGCAATTCCGGAAATTCCGGACGAGATCAATCTCGAAGCCGCCCGAATCTATATCAGCGTTTACGAGACGATCACAGGCGAGACCTTCCCGCTTCCACCGGCAGGCCAGCCGGTGCTGGAACGGATCCGCGGAAACCTGAAGCGATTCTTCTAGGACCCGCCGCCCGCTCTCTTGACAGTAAATCGACCCTGTATACAAGTATACCGACTGCGCGCCAGAACCGACGGCTGACTGCCTGCTGGTGATGGCGACGAGTGCAATCCGGCCGACAGAGCCGTTGCCACGGACGAGACGGGGGAAATTCCGATGCTTTCAGCGAAGAGCGGCATGCTGGCCTTTGCCCTGGCCGCCGGCGTGGCCTGGTCCGCCGCGGCGAGCGCCGACGAGGCCATACCGACCAATAGTCCTCGCATCCAGGCGATCCAGAAGGCCGGCGTGTTTCGGGTCGCCGTCCTGGCCAACCCGCCGTGGCTGGTCGAGAACACCAGCGGCAGCGGCGACCAATGGTCCGGTCCCGGCTGGACGCTGGCCAAGGAATACGCCCGCCTGCTGAACGTGAAGCTCGAGCCGGTCGCCGTATCGCACGAGACCAAGGTGCCGGTGCTGGCGTCCAACCAGGTCGATATGACCGTCTCGCCGCTGTCGGTCACGCCTGAGCGGCTGAAGGTGATCGATTTCGTCACCTATTCCGCGACCAGCCTCTGCGTGTTCGGTCGCGCCGACAATCCGAAGGTCGCCAACGCCAAGAGCATCGACGATTTCAACAAGGCCGGCATCGTGGTCGCCTACTACACCGGTGGCGGCGAGGAACATTGGGTGCAGACCCGGTTCCCGAACGCGACCCTGCGCGGCGTGTCGACGGCCGGCACCGCGGCACCGGTCGAGGAAATCATGGCGAAGCGTGCCGACGTAACACCGATCAACCGGATTCCCTGGGTTGCCCTCAACAAGAAGGTCAGGGGCCTGAAGGCGTTTCCGGAGGGCGACAATTGCCAGGGCAGCAAGGAAATGGGCACGGACATCGGGTCGGCCATCGACAAGAACCAGCCGGAATTCCTCGCCTGGCTCAAGGCCGTGGAGACGCGGATGCAGCCGCAGCTCACCGCCGAGGAAACCAAGATGATCGACAAGATGTGAGGCATTCGGGCCGCCGGCAGCAGCGGCCCGAATCCTGATCCCGCGATAGCCGCGCCATGGATTTCGACTTCTCCCCCCTGCTCGACAGTTGGCGCTTCCTGCTTTCCGGGCTGGGTCTGACGCTGCTGCTGTCCGTCACCGCGGTCGCCTGCAGCTTCGTGCTGGGCCTGGCGGTCGCTCTCGGTCGGCTCTACGGACCGGCCTGGCTGCGCATTCCCCTGGTGTTCTACATCGATTCGATGCGGGCCATCCCGGTCTTCGTCGTGTTGGTCTGGATCTATTTTTCGGTGCCGATCCTGTCGGGCCATAGCTTCGCGCCCTTCTGGGCGGCGCTAATCGGCATCACGCTTCACGTCGCCGCCTATGTGGCCGAGGTGATCCGGGCCGGCATCGGCTCGATCCGCAAGGGCCAGTTCCAGGCCGGCCTCGCCATCGGCATGTCCCGACCACAGATCGTGCGCGAGATCCTGCTGCCCCAGGCGATCGTCCGCATGCTGCCGGCGTTCGGTTCGATCATCTCGGTCACGATCAAGGACACGGCGATCGCCGCGGTCATCGCCGTGCCGGAGCTGATGCGGCAGGCCGAGACGCTCGCCGGCGAGACCTATCGGCCGATCGAGATCTTCTCGACCATCATGGTGGTGTATTTCGTGATCATCTTCCCGGTCACCCGCCTGATCGACCGTTTCTATACGCGCGTCGCCCACCTGGGCCGGTCATGAAGCTCGACTGGACGATCGTCTGGCAAAGCCGCTGGCTGCTGCTCGACGGCGCGCTCGTCACCATCCTGCTGACCGCCTTGACCATGGTCATCGCCGTGCCCGGCGGCATCCTGCTGGCGCTGATGCGCGGGTCGCGGTTCAAGGCAGTCGCCCTGTTCGCGACCGGGTTCGTCGAGCTGTTCCGCAACCTGCCGCTGCTGCTGCTGGTCTATTGGGCGTTCTACGTCCTGCCGGTGCTGACCGACCTCAGCCTGTCGCCGTTCACCACCGGGCTGACGGCACTGTGCCTCAACGTCTCGGCCTATAATTCCGAAACCTTCCGCTCCGGCATCAATTCGATCCGCAAGGGCCAGACCGAGGCGGGCCTCGCGATCGGCATGAGCCGCGGCCAGGTGCTCCGCCAGATCATCCTGCCGCAGGCCTGGCGCCGTGTGCTGCCGATCCTGGCCAGCACCTGGGTGTCGCTGTTCAAGGACACCTCGCTGGTCTCCGTCATCGCCGTCGGCGAACTGGCCCATACCGCGATGCAGATCCGCTCGCAAAGCTTCCGCGTGCTGGAGATGCTGACCGCCATGGGCGCGATCTACTGGTTGATGGGCTATCCCCAGGCCAAGCTGGTCGACTGGATCCATCGGAAATACGGAGTGCGGGAATGACCGCTTTCACCCGCAAGAATGCCGACAAGGCGCCGATGCTCGTCTATGAGGACGTGCGCAAGAAATATGGCGGCTTTACCGCACTCGACGGTGTCTCGCTGAACGTCAACCCGGGCGAGGTCGTCTGTCTGATCGGTCCGTCCGGCTCCGGCAAGTCGACCCTGCTGCGCTGTACCAACGCGCTCGAGACCATCGACAGCGGCGAGATCCGCTTCGAAGGCCGGCCGGTGCCCAAGGCCGAGGCCGAGATCCGCAAGGTCCGCCAGCGCATGGGCATGGTGTTCCAAAGCTTCGAGCTGTTTCCGCACAAGACCGCGCTGGAAAACGTCGCGATGGGGCTGGTCACGGTCAAGAAACTGCCGGTGTCCGAGGCGCAGGATCGCGCCCGGGCGCTGCTGGCCAAGGTCGGCCTCACCGACAAGACGGCGAACTATCCGGCGAACCTGTCGGGAGGCCAGCAGCAGCGCGTCGCGATCGCGCGCGCGCTCGCGATGGAGCCGCATGTCATGCTGTTCGACGAGCCCACGTCGGCGCTCGACCCGGAAACGGTGGGCGAAGTGCTGAACGTCATGCGCGCGCTCGCCGAGGAGGGCATGACGATGATCGTCGTGACCCATGAAATGAGCTTCGCCCGGCGGGTCGCCAACTGGATCGTGGTGTTCGAGCGCGGCCGCCTGCTGGAGGAGGGACCACCGCAGCAGATCTTCGACGCGCCGACCGTCGAGCGGACCCGGGATTTCCTGGGGCACCTGGGCTGGAACGGCTGATCCGGAACCGCCTGAAACCCCCGGGTGTTGCGGTCCGATCTCTCAGAACCAAGATCGGAGCCGCCGTGACCGAGCCCCTCAAGACCACGATCAGCGACGAACATCGCGCCATCCAGCGTCAGGTTGCCGAAGCCGACGCCCGGGCCACCAAGCCACAGCCGGGCGCGATGCAGGCCGGTGCCCGCCCCTATCCGGCACCGCCGCTGCCGGCACAGCATCAGCAGAAGCCGGGCATCGAAAGCCTGCTCGACCCGGCGCCGATGTACGACGCGCCGTTCTACAAAGGATCCGGCAAGCTCGACGGCAAGGTCGCGATCGTCACCGGAGCCGATTCCGGTATCGGCCGTGCGGTCGCAGTCCTGTTCGCGCGCGAGGGCGCCGATCTGGCGGTGCTGTATCTGGACGAGCACGAAGATGCGGCATCGACCCGTGCCGCGGTCGAGCGCGAGGGGCGCCGCTGCCTGCTGATCTCCGGCGACGTCCGCGACCGGCAATTCTGCCGTGGGGCCGTCGCCCAGGTAGTCGCGGAATTCGGCCGGCTGGACGTGCTGGTCAACAACGCGGCCTTCCAGTTGCACGTCCCCCGGTTCGAAGACCTGACCGAGGCGCATTTCGACATGACGATGAAGACCAACCTCTATGGCTATTTCCACATGGCCCAGGCAGCGATCGAACACATGCCGCCCGGCAGCGCCATCGTCAACAGCGGGTCGGTCACCGGTCTGATGGGCAACAAGGATCTGCTGGATTACGCGACGACGAAGGGCGCCATCCATGCCTTCACCCGCTCGCTGTCGACCCACCTGATCCCGCGCGGCATCCGGGTCAATGCGGTGGCGCCGGGGCCGGTCTGGACGCCACTCAACCCGGCAGACAAGAACAGCGACGAGGTGGCGCAGTTCGGTGCCGACACGCCGATGGGCCGGCCGGCACAGCCGGAGGAGATCGCACCGGCCTACGTCTTCCTCGCCTCGTCCCATTGCTCCAGCTACATCACCGGCGAGATCCTGCCGGTGATCGGCGGCTACATCAGCCGATAGACCGCGGGCGGGCTCACGGGACGCATCCCATGAGCCCGTTGCCGTATCAGGCGGCGGCCTGGACTTCCATCTCCTCGATCATCGATTCCGTATCGGCATCAGTGACCAGTTGCCCTTCCCATTTGGCGACCACGGCCGTCGCCAGCGAGTTGCCGATGACGTTGGTGGCCGACCGTCCCATGTCGAGGAACGTATCGATGCCGAGGATCAGCAGCAATCCTTCCTCGGGCAGGCTGAACTGGCTGAGTGTCGCCGCGATCACCACGAGCGAGGCGCGCGGCACGCCGGCCACGCCCTTGCTGGTCAGCATCAGGGTCAGCAGCATCGCGATCTGGGTGCCGAGGCTGAGGGGAATGTCGTAGGCCTGGGCGATGAACACGCTCGCGAAGGTGCAGTACATCATCGTGCCGTCGAGATTGAACGAATAGCCGAGCGGCAGCACGAAGCTGGAGATTTTGCGGCTGACCGGGAACTTCGCCAGCTGCTCCAGCATCTTGGGGTAAGCCGCTTCGGAACTGGCGGTCGAGAAGGCCAGCAGGAACGGCTCCTGCACCAGGGCCACCAGCCGCTTGACGCTCGGCCCCAGGATCAGGAAGCCCACGATCACCAGGATCAGCCACAGACAGACCAGGCCGAAATAGAACTCGCCCATGAACTTGGCGTAGTTGACCAGGATGCCGAGGCCGTTGGTCGAGATCGTCGCCGCCATGGCGCAGAACACGGCGAGCGGTGCCAGCTTCATCACATAGCCGGTCACGCGCAGGATGATGTGCGAGATGCCTTCGATGCCTTCGAGCACCAGTCTGGCTTTGGCGCCGATCGAGGCGCAGGCGACGCCGAAGAAGATCGAGAACACGACGATCTGCAGAATCTCGTTCTCGACCATCGGGCGGAATGCCGAATCCGGGAAGACGTGCTTCACGAAGCCGTCGAGGGACATGGCATGGGCGTCGATGCCGGTGGCGGCACCGCTGATCACCTTGTGCACGCCCACGCCCGGCTCGAACAGGTTGACCAGGATCAGGCCCAGGGTCAGCGATACGAGCGACGCGCTGACGAACCACAGCATCGCCTTGCCGCCGACCCGACCGACCGCGCCGGCATCGGACATGTGGCCGATGCCCACGACCAGGGTCGAGAATACCAGGGGCGCGATGATCATCTTGATCAGGCGCAGGAAGATCATGCTGCCGAACGAGATGTAACCGGCGATGAGTTTCTGGGTCGCCGCCTCCGCGACCTGGGAGTGGATCGCGCCGCCCACGAGGATGCCCAGCACCATCGCGACGAGAATGTAAGTAGTCATTCGGCTTGATTTCATCGTCGCAGCGCCCCGCTCGGTCGTTTCACTCTCCGCACCCGCGAAGGCTTCATCCGATGTTGCAGGGATGTTGCGGTCCTGTCCAGACCCCCAAAAAAATCTTATGACCTGAAAGCAAGACTAATATCCGCAAGCCAGATATGTCCTTCCAGCCAGGATGCGATGACGAGGGACTTGTGAAAGCCTGCCGAGAACACGCGAGAAAATTTGCAATCGGCCGAGGACCAGCATGGGGAAAGTGACAGCGGAAAAACCGCGAAGGGCGGGCGGGACGGTCGCCCGGGGTCAATGCGTTTGCGGCAAGGTAAGTCTGGAGATCGACGTCCCGGCGCGTTGGGCGTGGCACGATCATTCCGAGGCGAGTCGACGTGCGCACGGTGCCGCCTACGCAACCTATGTCGGCAGTTGGCGTAGCCGTTTCCGCATCACCATGGGCATCGCCGATATCACCCGCTTCGAAGACGAGGCGACAGGAACGGCTCGAAGCTTCTGCACCCGATGCGGGACGCCGCTTTTCTACGAGCGGCCACGAGCGCCGCAGATGGTGAACGTTCCCCGCGCGCTGTTCGAAAATCGCACCGGCCGGGAGCCTCGCTACCACATCGCGATCGAAGAGGCGCCGACGTGGGCCTATACCGGCGAACCGCTGGGCCCCTTGAAAGGCTATCCCGGCGTCATGTGGGAGCGCCCGAAGAAGAAAAAGCCGTTCGACGGCGCGACGGATTTCGACTGACCACGGACGATCGCGAGGAAGTAGAGCCATGCCCTTCATCGACCAGGCCGACGCCCGGCTGTACTACGAGGAAACCGGAAGCGGCTATCCGATCGTCTTCGTGCACGAGTTCGCCGCGGATGCGCGCGAATGGGAGCACCAACTCAGGGCCTTCTCGCGTGACTACCGCTGCATCGCCTTCAACGCGCGCGGCTATCCGCCGTCCGACGTGCCGGCCGATGCGGTCCGCTATGGTTGGGAGTCCTCACGCGACGATCTGCTGGCGATGCTGAATGGGCTGAAGATCGACAAGGCCCATCTGGTCGGACTCAGCATGGGCGCCTATACCGCACTCGCCTTCGGCATGCGCCATCCGGACCGGGTCAGCGCGATCGTGGCGGCCGCCTGCGGATCGGGCTCGCCGCCATCGTTGCGCGCGAATTTCATCCGGGACGCGAAGAACACGGCACAGGCCTTCCTGGAACTGGGCAGCGCCGCCCTCGCCGAGGTGATCGGCCACAGCCCGACCCGCATCCAGCTCAAGCGCAAGGACCCCCGCGCGTGGGCGGAATTCATGAGCCATCTGCGCGAACATTCGGCCGAGGGCTCGAGCCACACCATGGCGCGCTACCAGGCCGGCCGGCCCTCGCTCTGGTCGTTCGAGGCCGAACTGCGACGGCTTCGCCTGCCGGTGCTGGTCGCGGTGGGCGACGAGGACGAGCCCTGTGTCGAAGCGAGCCTCTACCTCAAGCGGCACCTGCCGAACGCCGGCCTCTGGATGGCGCCGAACACCGGCCACGCGATCAACCTCGAAGAGCCCGCCGCGTTCAACCAGGTCACCGGTGACTTTTTCTCGGCCGTCGGACGCGGCGCCTGGCGACGCGGGTTCGCCGACGGCTAGCGGCCAAGCGCCGCTTCATATTCCGCCGGCTTGAAGCCCACCAGCAAAGAGCCGCCGACGTCCAGCACCGGGCGCTTGATCATCGAAGGCTGGGCCAGCATCAGCGAGATCGCCTTCGCCTCGCCGATATCCTCCTTGTCCGCATCCGGCAGTTTGCGGAACGTCGTCCCCGCCCGGTTGAGCAAAACCTCCCAGCCGACCGCGCGCGCCCAGGCCTGCAGCGTCTCGCGGGCAATGCCTTGGGTCTTGTAGTCGTGAAAGGCGTAGGCGACGTCCTGCGCTTCCAGCCAGGCCCGCGCCTTCTTCATCGTGTCGCAATTCTTGATGCCGTGGATCGTGACCGGCTTGGTCATGGTCGTGTGCTCGTCCCGTTCGGTTGCCCAGCGTCATGCCGGAATGGATGATGGACCGACGGTACGGACGAACCGGCAACGCTTCAAGAGAGTGGGGAGGCAGACGGCCATGCCGCCGGGCCTCCCCTGCCCAGACATTCTACCGATCGATCAGCGCCAGTTCGCCGGCCCCATAGCGTGCGCCGGCGACGGCATCGGCAGGTGTGGCCGCCTCGATCGCCTTCAAGTCGGTGGCCGTCAGCACGATGTCGGCGGCCGCGGCGTTGGCCTCGACATGGGCGAGTTGTCGGGCGCCAGGTATTGGCACGATCGCGTCGCCCTGGTGCAGCAGCCACGCCAGGGCCAACTGTGCGGCCGACGCGTTCTTCGTGGCCGCGATCCGCTCCAAAGCGTCGACCTGGGCCAGATTGGCGGCGAGATTGGCCTCGTCGAACCGCGGCACCCGGCGACGAAAATCATCGCTCGCCAGCGCGTCGCGGGTCCTGATCGCGCCGGTCAATGCCCCGCGGCCGAGTGGACTATAGGGCACGAAGCCGATGCCGAGTTCCCGGCACACCGGCAGGACGTCGGCTTCCGGCTCGCGGCTCCACAGCGAATATTCGCTCTGCACCGCCGCGATCGGATGGACGGCATGGGCGCGGCGGATCGTGCTCGATCCCACCTCCGACAGGCCCAGGGCGCGGACCTTGCCTTCTGCTACCAGCGTCGCCATCTCGCCCACCACTTCTTCGATCGGCACCGCCGGATCGAGGCGATGCTGGTACAGGAGATCGATGGTTTCGACGCCGAGCCGCCGCAACGATCCCTCGACCGCCTCGCGGATATGGCTGGGCCGGCTGTCGACGCCGGCCATACGGGCGACACCCTCGCCCTCCGCCCGGATCCTGAAGCCGAACTTGGTCGCGATGACCACCTTGTCGCGCATCGGCTTCAGCGCCCGGCCGACCAGTTCCTCGTTGATGAAGGGGCCGTAGACCTCGGCCGTGTCGAACAGGGTGACGCCCAGTTCCACGGCACGGTGAAGCGTGCGGACGGACCGCGCGTCATCGCTGCCGCCATAGGCGAAGCTCATACCCATGCAGCCCAGGCCGACGGCGGATACCGACAGGTCCGAGTTTCCCAATCGACGCGTTTTCATATCGCTTCTCCTCGTTGATCCAAGGAGAAGATCGGGATGATCATACGATGCTATAAGCACCGCTATTCCGAACGAACTACTGAATGAGCCTCATCAGTTGACGTCTGATCTCTCCGAGCTGGATGCCTTCGCGGCTGTCGCCCGTCACCGCAGCTTCCGCAAGGCTGCGGTCGAGCGCGGCGTTTCCGCCTCGGCGCTCAGCCACGCATTGCGCAGCCTGGAAGACAGGCTGGGAGTCCGCCTGCTCAACCGGACGACGCGCAGCGTCACGCCGACTGAGGCAGGCCGGCAGTTGCTGGCCCGGCTTGATCCGGCGCTGGCCGAGATCGCCGACGCGCTTGCGGCGCTGAACAGCTTTCAGGATGTGCCGGCCGGGACGTTGCGCCTGAACGTGCCGCGCCTCGCCGCCCGTTTCCTGCTGGCCCCGATCCTTGCGGATTTCACCGCGGCCTATCCCCGGGTCCAGTTGGAAATCGTCACGGATGACCTGCTGGTCGACGTCGTCGGCCAAGGGTTCGACGCCGGCGTGCGCTTCGGCGAAAGCCTCGCCCGCGATATGATCGCGGTCCCGATCGGCCGGCCGCAACGCTTCGTCGTGGTCGCCGCGCCGGGCCATATCGCCGCGCGCGGCATTCCCGCCGAACCGCGCGACCTGATGGCACATGCCTGCATCTGCCGGCGCTTTCCGAGCGGTAGCCGCTACGCCTGGGAATTCGAACGGGACGGACAGGCTTTGACCGTGACGGTCGATGGGCCGCTCGTCCTCGACGACGATGAGGTCATGTTGCGGGCGGCGCTCGACGGGGCGGGCCTCGCCTACCTGTCCGAGGGGCATGCCCGCGACGCGATCGCAGCAGGACGCCTCGTGACCGTGCTGGACGATTGGTGCCAATCGACGGCACGGCTTTTCCTGTACTACCCCAGTCGACGCCAGATGCCGCCGGCATTGCGGGCGCTCATCGATATGCTGCAGGGTCGCTAAATGGAACGGCTCGGATCGATCAGCGGCCAGCTTCCGAGCGGCTCCAGGCGCGATTGCCCCCGGCAACTGCGGACGAGCACGAATTCATGGGCCGTCCATTTGAACGGCGATTCCAGCAAGATTTCCTTGGGTATTGCCCCGCGATAAAAACCTGTCAGGTGCGGCTTGATCGCCTTCGGAATACTCAGCCTCGGACGAAGGCGTGCGAGTGCCTTTCGCAGAGCCTCGTAAAGATCGGAGACCCCGACCGTCCCGTCGTCACCCGCGAAAACCAGCGACGGATTCTGCTTGCTGCCGAAGCTAATGAGGCGATCCAACGCGATATCGAAACGATGGTGCCGGACGAGCGAGGCTGCCTGCATCGCATCGTCGAGGCGCTTGAGAGAGAGATTCTGATAAAGGCCGAGCGGGCAAAGCGAAATATGCAGCACGCGGGCGGGACGGGGCGATTCGACGAACCCCCGCTCGGTCTTCAGGCCGTCCAAGTACCTCCCGATCCGTGCCGCCGTCATGGGATCCGGCAGCATCGCGAAGTAGACATTGTCCCCCTCCGCGGCCAGGGGTCTGTTCAGATATTGATCACCGAGATCCAGCTGCTGCTGGTTGGGATCGTTCGCGCGACTCCGTGCCATCGGCGTTTCCTCGCTTTCACAAGAGATGTAGCTCCAGGGCTGCAAAGCAAGATGCTGCGGCGACGATGACTTGTGGCATTTTGAATTCGCGCCGGGCTCAACCGGCGATGCACAGGAGGGGCGATACGGTGCTGGGTTGGCTGAGGCTTTCCTTTTCGATCCTGCTCCTGTTCTTTCCCCTGTCCGCGGCAGTCGCCGCGAGCGCGAGCGAACCGGCGATCGTGCTGCAGCTGCCGCCCGGCATGACCGCCGGGCAGGTACGCGAACTCGTCGGCAGCCTGCAGGACAAAGGGGCCGCGATCGTTCCCGACGCGAAGGCCGTCCCGGCGGAAGAACCGATCGTTCAGCAGATCCGGCTCAGCCTGCGACGCGCGGTACCCAAGGCACCGGCCCTGCTCGATCTGCCGCGGATGTGGCGCGCAGAGCTCGCCGCGGAAGGGGTCGACGATCATGGTTTCTGGCCGAAGATCATCCTGGCCGTAATCGGTGCGCTGACCCTCGAACTTGCGGTTCGAGCCGTCTTGCCCGCGCTCGTCGGCCGGCTGCGCATCCCGGCCGGGACGCCGCTCCACGCCGCCTTCGGACGGCATTTCGTGAGCATCGCCGGCGGCTTGGCCGCATTCGTCGTCGCTATTCGGCTCGGCGGCGGCCTGCTGGGCCAGGGGTCCGCGCTGCTGACCGCCATGGCTGCCCAGATCGTTGCCAGTGCGATCAATTGGCGGATCGCCACCGCCTTTCTGGCGCTGGTCGTCGCCCCCGGCCTCGGCTGGGCGCGACCGCTCTACCTGGACGACCCGGGCGCACGCCGCGTGTCTCGCTGGCTCAGCGTCTACCTGGCTTACGCCATGGTGTTGGTTCCGGCCGTCTGGCTCGTCGGGCGGATCGGCAACGATCGCGATCTGGTACTGGATGCGGCACTGGCGCTCGGCATCGTGGTCACGCTGTACAAGACCGCGATGTTCCTGCACATCGCCGCCCCCGTCTCGGCCGCGATCATCTTGGCCGGCGGCGAGCATCCGAGCGCCGGGCGCCGGCTGGCAGCCGCCCTCTGGCACTGGTTGTTCATCGTGCTGTCGGTCGTGCTGTTCCTGCTGGCACTCGAGCAATATGCCCTGGGCAACAGCGCGAACACGAGCGGCGCCGCGTCGGCGCTCCAGGTCGTCATCGTCGGCATGTCCTTGTCCTGGGCCGCGAAGCAGCGCTTCATCCATGAATATGGCCGCCACGCCCGGTCGCACTGGTGGCGTCCCGTCGTCAATCGCGCCGTCGATCTGGCCGTCCTGATCGGCGGGCTCGCCTGGTTGACCCGTCTGTGGGGCTTCGACGTGTTCGACCCCAATACCGGCGGCATCACCGCCGCGGTGTTGCGGCCCGCCTTTCGGGCGAGCGTCACCCTGGCCATCGCCTGGCTGGTCTGGAGCGCGATCGGCGGCTTTCTCAAGGCACACGCCCCCCATGGCAGCGGTGGCGCCGGCGACGAGGATGTCGCGGTCGAGACGAGCATGACGCGGCTCGCGACCCTGCTGCCGCTGATCCGCAACACGCTCGCCATCGCCATCTTCTTCCTGGGCACGGTGATCGCGCTGGGCGACCTGGGCGTCGACATCGGCCCGCTGCTCGCCGGCGCCGGCGTCGTCGGCATCGCGCTGGGCTTCGGCGCGCAGGCACTGGTACGCGACGTCATCGCCGGCCTGTTCTTCCTGATCGACGACGCGTTCCGGCTGGGCGAATACATCGACACCGGCCGCCTCAAAGGAACAGTCGAGGCGATCTCGATCCGTTCGGTCCGCCTGCGCCACCAGAGCGGGCTGGTCCATACCATCCCGTTCGGTCAGATCCAGGCGGTGACCAACAGCAGCCGCGACTGGGCGATCGTGAAGTTCAACCTTCATGTCGCACCGGACAGCGATCTGGAACTGGTCCGCAAGACCATCAAGCAGCTCGGCCTGTCGTTTCTCGAAGACCCCGAGATCGGTGGCGATTTCATCGAGCCGCTGAAGATGCAGGGCGTGGCCGACGTGACCCAGGGCGCGATCATGATCCGCTGCAAATTCACCGCCCGCCCGATCCGCCCGTCCTACCTGCGTCGTCAGGCGCTGCGGCAGATCATCCTGCGGTTCGCAGGGGCTGGCATCGCCTTTGCCACGCCACCGGCCACGGCATCCAATCCACTGTGAACCGGGCGAGCGGATGCCGCAGTCGGCTTCAGGTCATTGCGGACGGACCCAGGCATTTGCCGCCCGGGCGGCATACTCGGCGAACGGCGTCGCCGGCCGGCCGGTGACCCGGGCGACCACATCCGTCACGCGCGCGCCCTCGCCGTCGCGGATCGCTTCCTGGTCGCCGACCACCATCGCCGCGTAGGCGGGCGGAAGGCCAAAACCCAGCAGGAGGTGGGTCAGTTCGTCCGAAGAAATCCTGCGGTGGGCGATCGGCCGGCCAGCAGCACCGCCGATGATCGCAGTCGCCTGCGCGAAGCTCAACGCCTCGGGCCCGGTGATCGCGTAGATGGCCTCGGCATGGCCGGGCTCGGTCAGCACCGCCGCCGCGACCGCCGCGATATCGTCGGCATCGACGAAGGCGACAGAGCCGTCGCCGGTCGCCGTCGCCACCGCGCCGGCCTGCAGGATGCCGGGCAGCAGGAATCCCTCGGAGAAATTCTGGGCGAAGCCGGTCGGCCGCAGCAGGGTCCAGGCCAGTCCGGACGCCATGACCAGCTGCTCGACCGTGCGCCGTCCGGAGCCGGACGGCTCGCGCGGAAACTCGACGCCCATCGACGAGAGCGCGACGAGCTTCCTCACCCCCGCCCGCCTGGCACGCTCCAGGAACGGGCCGACCACGGCAGACGGATCCTCGACCAGCTCGGGACCGATCAGATAGACGGCGTCCGCACCCGTGAGCGATGCGTCATGGGTGTCGGGCCGATCCCAGTCGAACAACGTGCGCCCCTCGCCGGGGCGACGGCTGGCGCTGCGGACCATAGCCCCCGCGGCGATCAAACGGGGAACCAGGCGGCGACCAGTCTTGCCGGTGGCGCCGAGTACGAGAACGGTCTCGGTCATGGTGTTGTTCATCCTGAAGCAGTGACGATGTCGCCACACCGTAGGGCGGGTTGGCGATCGGATGAATGCGTGAGAAGCTACAATCCATGTTCGAACGTCTCGATTCCCGCTTCGATGTCCTGACTCAGGTGCTCGAAGCCGTCCATCTGGGCAGCGCCATGTCGGCCCGGACCGAACTGCGCGCGCCCTGGGCCCTGCATTTCGGCCCGGAAACCGGTCATCGCGCCGGCTTCCACGTCGTGACCGGCGGGTGGTGCTGGGTCAGGCTGGACGGCACGGACGCGCCGATCATGCTCGGCCCCGGCGATGTCATCGTCCTGCCCCATGGCACGGGACACACGTTGGGCGACCGACCGGACACGCCGGCCATCGAACTTGCGGAACGGGTCGCCGACCTGGCGCCCGGACAGCGGGTCATGCTGCCCTCGGGCGACGGCGATCCGACGACCTTGTTCTGCGGGTCCTATTCTTTCGGGCCGGACGGGACCAATCCGCTGCTGCGCGGACTGCCCGACCTGTTGCATATCCCGACAGGCGACGGGGCGCTGAGCGCGGCCGTGCTATTGCTGGCCGCCGAAGCCGCGGGCATCCAGTCCGGCTCGGCCCTGGTGGTGGACCGGCTGGTCGACCTGCTGTTCGTCTATGCGCTGCGGACTTGGCTCATCCGGCAGGACGACGGCAGTGCCCGAAGTTGGTTCGGCGGATTGCAAGACGCCGTCGTCGGCCCGGCGGTTCGGGCCATCCATGACGATCCGGCCTGCCCCTGGACGGTCGAATCCCTGGCGCGGCATGCCGGCGTATCGCGCGCGGCTTTCGCCCGCCGGTTCAACCATGCCGTCGGCGAGCCCCCGCTCGCCTATGTGACGCGCTGGCGCATGACGGTGGCGGCCGGTCTTCTGGAACAGGGCGAGCGCATCGCCGCCGTCGCTCCTCGGGTTGGCTACGACAACGAGTTCGCCTTCGCCAAGGCGTTCAAGCGTGTACGCGGCATCGCCCCTGGCCAGCACCGCCTGCGCCAGGTCGGATGAGGTCGTTCAGCAGGCTTCGGCTGGACGCTTCCAATAGACCATGGTTCCGGTCAAGCCACCGTGCGGCTTCAGCGCATAGTCCGGAATCACGCCGGCCAGGGTGAAGCCCAGCCGCTCATAGAGTGTGGAGGCCCCGCCTTCGGACGCAGTGTCGAGTACCAGCAGGCTGCGCGTCCGCTCGACGGCCAGCCGTTCGGCCTCCTGCATCAGCGCCGTCGCCACGCCGCGCCCACGATGGCTCACACGGGTCATCATCTTGGCGATTTCGGCCCGATGCGGCTGGTTGGGCGGGCAATCGAGCAGCAGGGTGACGGTCCCGACGACCTGTCCGTCGTCGAAGGCGCCCAGCATGATCCGCTGGCCCCGGGCCGCGGCAGCGAGGGAGCCCTGCCAGAAGGCATCGGCCGCCTCCAGGCTGAGCGGGTACATGAAGCCGACGGAGCCGCCGTTCGCCACGACCTCGACCAGCAGCCGGCTCAGCATGCCGCAGATTTCCGGCACGGCGCTCAGGGGCGCGATGGTGATTTCCGACATGATGCTAGCTCCGGACGAGGGCGACGACATAGATGCAGGGCACGTTGGTTTCATTGGCGAACGTCACCTCGATCGGCGGGCCGAAACCCAGGCAGTCGCCGACGCCGAGCACAAGCCGGTCGCCGCCTTCGAGGATGACGAGATCGCCCGCCTGGACCCAGACGGCCTGGCGGATATGGGCGTAGGACGAGGCGGGCAGCACGACCCGCTGGCCGGCGGGCAATTCGACCTGCACGATCTCCAGCGGATGATCCGGCCGGCTGAACACCTGCCGACGCCGATAGCCGGTCGCGGGGTCGCGCCAGACCGGCTGCTGGGCGACACGGGACAGGCGCTGTCCCTCCCCCTCGGCCCGCAGCAGCAGACCGGCGAGGGTCAAGTCGAACGCGCCGGCCAGCCGTACCAGGATCACCGCGGTCGGGCTGACTTCCTCGCGCTCAATCTTGCTGATCGTCGCCTTGGAAACGCCGGAGCGCTCCGCGAGGTCAGCCAAGGACCAGCCGCGCATATCGCGCTCGAGGCGCAGGCGACGCGCGATCTGCGTGCCGGAATTATCTTCTAAAGTAGCCATACGTCTCTTTTATTTTACGATTTCGGAAAATGCAAGGCGTGCCGCCCACAGAGAATAGTAATCCATTTGGAAAACTTTTCCTTGCGCCGCCGATGAAAAGACTTTAGTTATCCGTATAGATAACTGTCACACTCCTGCCGAGGAATCAGATGTCCCTGACCCTGCACCATCACCCGCTCGCCTCGTTCTGTCACAAGGTGCTGATCGCGCTCTACGAGAACAGCACGCCGTTCCGCGGCGCGATCGTCGATTACGGCGACGAGAAAAGCCGGACTGAATTCTTCGCGCTCTGGCCACTCGGCAAGATCCCGGTGCTGCGCGACGAGCGGTTGGGCCACACGCTGCCGGAAACCACGATCATCATCGAATATCTGGATCAGCACTATCCAGGCGCGCAGCCGCTGCTGCCCCTGGACGAGGCGCTCCGTCTGGAAACGCGGCTGTGGGATCGCTTCTTCGATTTCTACATACATGCCCCGATGCAGAAGATCGTCAGCGACCATCGTCGGGCGGACGGCGGGAAAGACCCGCTCGGCGTCGATGAAGCCCGCGCGATGCTGCGAACCGCCTATGCCATGCTCGACCGGCGGATGGCCGACAAGACCTGGGTCATCGGCGACGCGTTCTCCATGGCCGATTGCGCGGCAGCGCCGGCCCTGTTCTATGCCGGCATCGTCGCGCCATTCTCCGGCGCCTACCCGAATGTCGCGGCCTATTTCGATCGCCTGACCGAGCGCCGGTCCTTCAGGCGGACGCTCGCCGAGGCGCGGCCGTATTTCCATCTGTATCCGTTTGCCGCCGACATTCCCGCCCACCTGCTGATCGACGACGCGGCGGCGGCCCCATGATGCAAACCGAATTCCAACCGGCGATACTCGACCGGATGTTCCATGCATTGGCCGACTCCACCCGCCGCGACCTGGTCGACCGGCTGAGTGCCGGACCGACCTCGGTGAAGGAACTGGCCGCCCCGTTCGCCATGGCGTTGCCGTCTGTCATGAAGCATCTCGCCGTGCTCGAATCCGGCGGCCTGGTGCAGTCGGACAAGACCGGGCGCGTTCGCACCTACCGCATGACGCCCGACGCGCTGACGATGATCGAGCGTTGGGTCGCCGTTCGAAAGGCGGCCTGGAATCGCCGCTTCGATCAATTGGAATCATTTCTGGCCGAAGAAGCCCACGAAGGAGAGCAAGCATGAGCCAGCGGTCCGTTGCCCATCATACTTTCGTCATCGAGCGTCGATTGAAGGCCTCACCCCAACGCGTGTTCCGCGCCTGGTCGACCCCGGAATCGAAACGCCGGTGGGCCGCGTGCAACGGCGACATGGTGAATACGGCCTACAGTCTGGACTTTCGGCCGCAGGGCTCGGAGACCAACCGGATCGTCTCGCCGGACGGTCGTGTCCACCTGTTGCAAGGCCATTATCTCGACATCGTTGCCGACGAGCGCATCATCTACGCCTACGACATCCACGTCGACGGGGTCCGCGGGTCGGCCTCGCTCGCCACCGTGCTGTTCCAGCCCTGCGACGTCGGCACGCGCATGATCTTCACGGAACAGATCGCCTTCCTGGACGGTCACTATTCGCTGGAAGACCGTATCCACGGCACCGAAGAATTGTTCGATCGGATCGCGCTGGAACTCGAAGACGGCATCGGCCGACACTGATCCGGCAAGGGATCGGCGGCCGGCGCCTGCCCGAGGGCCTGCGAGGCCCCACGTCAAATCGTCACGACGATCTTGCCGAACTGTTCGTTCGACTCCAGAAACCGGTGAGCCTCGACGATCTGGTCGAACGGGAAGGTTCTGGCGATCACCGGCCGGAGCGACCCCGACGCGAGCCCGCCGAGGATGAACGCCTTGGCGGCTTCCAATCGGACGGGATCGCCGATGATCTCATGGACGAGGTAGCCGCGCAGCGTCAGGCACTTGCTGAGTACGGTGAACAGCGGGAACGGCGTCGGCTCGGGGCTGAGGCCACCATATTCGATGAGAATGCCGCCCGGTGACATCGCGGCCGTCAACGGTTCGAACAGGGGACCGCCGATCGGGTCGAACACGACCCGAACGCCCGTCGGACCGGTGATTTCCGCCAGCCGGACCGGAAGATCTTCCTCTTTGAGCGCGATGACATGGGTGGCACCGGCGTCGAGCAAGGCCTGCCTCTTGACCGACGTCCGGGTGACCGCGATCGGCGTGGCGCCGACTTTGCGGGCAATCTGGATCGCGGCCAACCCGACGCTGCTCGATGCCGCGGTGATGACCACGAAGTCGCCTCGCCGGAGTCTGGCAAGATCGATCAGCGCGCCATACGCGGTGAGATACTGCATCCAGACGGCTGCCGCCGCTTCCCAACCGAGCGAGGGTGGATGCTTGACGACGTGCCGGGCCGGGAATGTCGCAAGCTCGCCATAGGCCGGCCAGCGGACCATCGACAGCGGCGGCACGACACTGACGGCCTCGCCGGGCACGAAATCGTCCACACCGGCCCCAACCGCCTCGACGAGGCCCGCAGCTTCGAGACCAAGGCCGGACGGTAGCGGCGGCGTCTCGATGTAGTTGCCCGACCGAAGCAAGGCTTCGGCCCGATTGAGGCCCAGCGCCTTGACGCGGATTTGAACCTCTCCGCGACCGGGGTCCCGGGTGTCGACGTCCTCGATGCGCAGAACTTCGGGGCCACCATGCTCATGAAAACGAACGACCCGTGTCATCGGTAAACTCCATCACAATTTTACCGAATGAGTTGTCTCACCGACCATCTGCCGGATATATGGCGCCCTGAGCGAGACAGTAGAAACCAGAGGTTCTCAATCATGGATCGTCTCATGAGCATGGCCGTGTTCGTCAAAGCCGTGGACCTGGGCTCGTTCGCCGCCGCCGCGGCCGCGCTCGACCTGTCCGGACCGATGGTCGGCAAGCATGTCCGGTTCCTCGAAGATCGGCTGAGGGTGCCGCTCATCGCCCGGACCACCCGCCGCCAGAGCCTGACGGAGTTCGGCCGGGCCTACTACGAGCGCTGCCGGGTGATCCTTGCCGAAGCCGACGCTGCGGATGCGCTCGCGGCCGAGCAACTGTCCGAGCCGCGCGGAAAGTTGCGCGTCACCATGCCGGCACTGTTCGGTCGCCGCTGCGTCACCCCCATCCTCATGGAACTCGCGCAGAAATATCCGACGCTCGAACTCGACCTGTCGTTCAACGATCGCTTCGTCGACCTTGCGGAGGACGGCTACGATCTTGCCATCCGTACCGGCGATCCGGAGGAGAAGGCCGGAGTGGTGGCGCGGCGCATCGCCCGCCAGCGCATGGTCGTCTGTGCGTCGCCGGCCTACCTCGACAAGCACGGGTGGCCGCGGCAGATCGAGGATCTGGGCGGGCACCAGGCCATCGTCTATCGCCGGTCGGGCCGGGTCCGCCCATGGCTGTTTCCACGCGCGGGCCAACCGCCGGCGGAGATTGCGCCGGCCAGCCGATTGCGGCTCGACGATCTCGACGCCATCGCCGATCTGGCGGTCGCCGGAATGGGGCTGGCCTGGCTGCCGTCCTGGCTGGTTCGCGAGCGCATCCAGGCAGGCGCGCTCGTCTCGTTATTGCCGGATCAGCCGGAATTCCTCTACGACGGCTATGCGCTATGGCTGAAGGCGCCTCGCCTGCCGCTGAAGGTCCGCCTTGCCATCGATGCGCTGGCGGCCGCATTGCCCGGGTTCATGACGTGATGGTCCTGGCGTCACCGGGCCATGGCGCCAGTGCCAGCTTTGCGTCGGCGACGACATAACGCACATAGCGGTAGTCGCGAATGAAGCTGATCCGGCCGCTGCGCCACTCCAGCCACATCACGTAGCCGGGCTTCGGATCGGCGCGATCCTCGAAGACCGCGATCACTTCGCGATCCTCGAGCCAAGCCGGAGCGAGCCTGACGCCGGCCACCTGGGCGTAGATGGTGAAGAACAGACCGACATCCGCCCGGCCGACGCGAAGCGGATGGAGGGATTGATGGAGCTTGACGTCATCGGCCAGGAGCGCCCGCAGGCCATCCCAATCCTGCTGGTTGAAAAGCGCCACATAGCGCGCCACCGCCGCCGACGCCGGCCGCACGTCGGGAAATCTGCCGGCCTGGACATTGATCTCCCTCAGGCGCGCGCGACCTCGCGCCAGATGGCCCTTCACCGCATCGACCGTCAGATCGAGGAGGGTGGCGATCTCGTTCAGCGATTCGTCGAGCACGTCCTTTAGGATCACGACGCTCCGCTGAGCGACGGGCAACTCCGCAAAACGCGATACCGCGATCTGGACCGCTTCCTGACGCAGCAGCCGATCGACCGGATCGGGGGTGGCCAGGTCGACGACGCCTGAGGCCGCATCGATCGGCTCGGCGTGACGGACCGCCCGGCCGCGCAGCAGATCGAGGGCCCGGTTGTGGGCGATCCGGAACAGCCACGGCCGAAGCTGCGGCGCTTCTTCCAGCTCCTGCAGCGCCGCGACGGCCCTGACGAGCGCGTCCTGCACCACATCCTCGCCATCGATGACCGATCCCATGAGACGCGCGCAATAGCGGTGCAATTCCGGGCGCAAGTCGCCGGCCAGGGCGATGAGCCCTGCCCGGCGGCCGCAGTCCGGCGAAGGCCGTCCTGCACTCAAGCCGTCGCCTCCTGAAGCATGGTGATCCCCGTGTCGCCCTTCAGCCCGAAAGCGGAGCCCCCTAGGTATTTCGGGTCGTCCAGCACGGAAGCGACCTTCTCGCCGAAGTCCCGAGGCGTCATCGGTGCGCCGAAGCGCGTCAGGAATGCCTCGGGCGTGACGCCCAGGGCGCGCGCGTAGGCATTGGCGCCCGCATCGCCGACGCCGGTGCCGCCGATCATCTGCTGCGGCACGATCGTCTGGAAGCGCACGCCGAGATCCTTTTGCTTGGAGATGGTATCGGCATATTCCGCCATGAACCACAGCATGCGCTTGGCGCCACCATAGCCGCCCGACATCGGCGACCCGTGCTGAGCCGCCCCGCTCGATACCACCAGGACGCGGCTGCCAGGGGCGAGCGGCAGGTTGAGAACCGCTTGCAGCCAATAGAGCCCGGCCTTCACGTCGGTCTCCCAAGGTGCCGTAAAATCCGCCCAGTTCACCTTGTCCAGCCGAGCCATCCGCGGCGGCGTGCCGGCGTTCAGCACCAGGATGTCCGGGCGGACTTCGGCAAGGATACGGTGGGCGGCGGTCTCGTCGGTCACGTCGGCACAGATCGTGGCAACGCCCAGCCGAGCGCCGGCCACTTCCAGCGCGGCGCCATCGCGGGCGATGGCCGTCACACGCGCGCCGCGCGCGACCAACGCTTCGACCATGCCAAGACCAAGGCCGCGGCTTCCGCCGGTGACGACGACATTCTTACCTGTGAGGTTCATCGCTTCTACTCCGATGTCGGGGAGTAGCTAAGACGATCGAGGCGTGCGAAAGGAGCCAGCCCATCATCGAAACCAGGTGCCGGATCGAGGATACGTCAAATACTAAGCGCGATTTGTATTGGCGTTGCCGACGACCCCTTCGAAGAGGTCTGTCGGCAACGCCATGGTTGCCAAGCTGTCAGGCTGCGGCTGGGGCGTTGCGGGCGTAGTCCGCCATCTGATCGCGCAACGCCCTCTGGAAGGCCGGCCGCGCCTCGCAACGCTTGACGTAGGCATCGAGCACGGGAAATCCGGTCACCAGATCGGTATGCCGGATGAACCGCAGCACGGTCGTCATCAGGATGTCCGCCACGGTGAAGCGATCGACCAGATAGTCGCGCCCGTCGAGCCAGGCGGCGAGCGCGCCCAGTCGGACGTTCACCTCGTCGACGGCACCGGGCCGCCGCAGCTTCGCCCATGGTTCATCGCCATGCTGCAGGTCGATCGACAACAGGTTCTGGATCGGCGGCTCGACCGTGTTCAGTGCCGCGAACATCCAGGTGACGGTGTTGACGCGTTCGTGCCGGTCGGCGGGCATCAGAGCCTCGACGTCCGCGGCGATGTGGTGGACGATCGCACCCGATTCGAACAATCCCCGTCCCTCGATCTCGCAGGCCGGTACCAGCCCGAAGGGATGCTGCTGACGATAAGCATCCGATTTGAGATCGCCGAAATCGATCAGCCTGGCTTCATAGGGACGACCGGCCTCCTCCAGCGTCCAGCGCACGCGCACGTCGCGCACCAGCCCCTGGGCGAACGGCGGAGCCCAGCGGAATCCTGTGACGATGATGTTGTCCATTTTTGTTCCTTTGCGTTTGGTGGGTGGTGTTTCGTCAAGTGGCGCACCCGCAATCGCGGCGGGCGCCTTAGCGTCGTGAAATTTCCAGGGTCTGTTCGGCCGCGACGACGTCGAGATTCCGGACGACCTTCTTCCAGCCCTGGCCCATGTTATTGAAAGCCGTCTCGTTCTTCGGCAGCAGGAAGCCGGAATGGACGAGACGAAGGCGCGTGCCGCCGCCTTCGGCAGCCGCAAGGCTCCACGTGACGACGGTGTCCATGGGCGAGCCATATCCGACGTTTGCCGCGTGACCGCTGCTCCAGGCATAGGCGAGGCGCTCGTTCGGAACCGTTTCCAACACCCGGCAGCGGATGACACCGTCCCAGACGCCGGCGGGCGTCGTCTGGAAGGTGAACCGCGTGCCGTTCACCGGCTCGAATCCCGTCGGCGTCATCTGCAGCCAACGGCCGATCAGTTCGCCGGTCGTGAGCGCTTTCCAAAACGCCTCCGGCGCGTGCGGAAACGCACCATCGACCACGATGTCCTGCGTAGGGCTCCTCAATGCGGCGTGGTTCATGACTTGATGCCCTCGAGGCGGTCGCGAGGCCGGGAAGCAGGGACCCGGCTGGCGATCCGCTTCAGCCAGGGGGCGGAATGGAAGGCGCTCATCAGCACGTACATCGGAACCATTCCGCCGAGCGCCGACGCGCCCGGCATGGCCGAGCACAGCAGATCCGGCCGGCCGCTTCCGAGAACACCCGTCAACAGCGCCATGAGAGCGAAAGTCGGGGCGGCCGCGAGGCATAGCCAGTCGGCGGCCCCGAGGACTGCCGTCTTGCCGTTTTCATGGCGGACATCGCTCTCGTCGCGGTGAGCATTGCTCATGTCCTCTCTCCTGCAATGGAGCCTGGTCGGGTCATGCGTTCGCGCCCCGCTCGTCGCAATCGTCGTGGCGGCACCACCAGACGCACGTCTCGCTGCGTTCGCCGGGGACATGGAGTGTGTCGTCATCGTTCTTCTCCCGCCGCCGTCATCCGTTGCATTCGCGAGACGACGTGCCGCTTGCTGATCTTGGGGTAGATTGGCGCCAGGTAGCGAACGGAGGGAGTTACAAGTGTGGCGGGATTCCAATGGACTCGCTGATTACAGCCGCAGCGCGCGCGCTTGCGGCCGGCGATCTGCTCGGCGCCTTGAAGCGGGTCGCCCTGCGCGACGACGCGCCTGCGCTGGCACTCCGGGGCATCGCGATGGCGCAGCTCGGCGATCTCGTTCGCGCGAAGAACCTCCTTCGCCAGGCCGCCCGCGCGTTCGGTCCGAAAGAGACGATGGCCCGTGCGCGGTGTGTCGTTGCCGAGGCCGAGATCGCCCTCGTCTCGCGCGACCTGGGGTGGCCTGCCAAGGCGCTCGACATGGCGCGGGCGACGCTCGAAGCGCACGGCGACCACGTCAATGCCGCCCATGCGCGCAATCTCGAAATCCGGCGTCTGTTGCTGATCGGTCAGCTCGACGAGGCAGAGCGCCTGATCGCCCAACTCGATCCCACGCCGCTGCCCCCCGCGTCGCAGGCCGCCCATGAGCTGGTGGTCGCGGGCATCGCGATCCGGCGCCTGCGGACGCAGGAGGCGCACGCGGCGCTGGCCCGAGCCCGGAAGGCCGCGCGCGCCGCGGATATCCCCGCGCTGACGGCAGAGGTTGAAACCGCATCTCTCGTCCTGACCACCCCTGCCGCCCGGCTGATCGCACGGGGCGAGGAGCGCCCCCTGCTGCTCGCCGACGTCGAAGCGCTGCTGGCGTCGGGGGTGCTCGTCGTGGACGCGTGCCGCCATATGGTGCGGGACGCGGCGACAATGGTCTCGCTCGCGACGCGCCCCGTCCTGTTCGCGCTCGCCCGCGCGCTGGGCGAGGCCTGGCCGGCCGACGTGTCGCGAGGCACGCTCGTCGCCCGGGCCTTCCGCGCGAAGCATGCCGATGAGTCGCATCGCGCCCGGTTGCGCGTCGAAGTCGGGCGGCTGCGCGTCGAGCTTCGGTCTCTGGCGGAGGTAAGCGCGACGAAGGACGGCTTTGCCTTGGCCCCACGCCAGGCACGCGAGATCGTCGTATTGGCACCGCCCGTCGAGGAACAGTACGCGGCGGTGTTGGCCTTCCTCGCGGATGGCGAATCCTGGTCGAGTTCGGCCCTGGCGATTGCACTGGGCGCCAGCTCGCGCACCGTGCAGCGGGCGCTCGATGCGCTTGCGACCGCCGGCAAGGTGCAGTCGTTCGGTCGCGGGCGGGCGCGTCGCTGGATTACCCCGCCGGTGCCGGGATTCCCGACAGTCTTGTTACTCCCCGGCCCGCTGCCCAGCGATTAGGATGGACATCATGAAACGATCAGCAGCCGAAATTCTCTGCGAATATGGCCCCTTTCCCGGCATCGACCGGGTGAATGGGGTGACGTACGACGGCCAGCACGTCTGGTTCGCCACCGGCGACAAGCTGAACGCCCTGGATCCGGCCAGCGGAGAGGTGCGGCGCTCGATCGATGTCGCCTCGCATGCCGGAACGGCCTTCGACGGCCAGCATCTGTTCCAAATCGCCGAGGATCGCATTCACAAGATCGATCCCAAGACCGGCCAGGTGCTCGCCACGATCCCGGCGCCCGGCGATGGCGGCGATTCAGGGCTCGCATGGGCCGAAGGGGCGCTCTGGGTCGGCCAGCACCGAGCCCGGAAGATCCATAAGATCGATCCGGAAACAGGCGAGATCCTGCGCACCATCGAGTCCAACCGCGTCGTCACCGGCGTCACCTGGACCGACGGCGAGCTGTGGCACGGCACCTGGGAAGGCGACGAGAGCGACGTACGGCGGATCGATCCCGATACGGGCGAGGTGCTGGAAAGTCTCGAAATGCCGGCCGGCGTGGGCGTGTCGGGGCTCGAGTCCGATGGTGGCGATCGATTCTTCTGCGGCGGCGGCACCAGCGGGAAGGTGAGAGCCATCCGCAGGCCCAGCCGCGGCCGCCTTGACGGCATTTGAACGCGGCGCCGCCGTCACTCGGTCAGGGCTTCGACCCGTCCGCCGGCAAGCACCACCAGAATCTTTCTGAAGTCGGTCGACGGGGCGAACTGGGCATAGACCTGCCGGTAGGTCTCGACGGACGGCAGGCCGTCTTGATCGTCGAGGACGAGCCACCGATCGCCGGTGAAATTTTCCGGCGGACGCTTCGCTGCTGCCGCACCGGCGAGCCGGAGCATCGACTGCGTCAGATGCAGGAGAATGTCCGGATCGGATTCGCGATTGTGCACGAAGCCGATCACCTTTGCGGTTCGTCCCGAAATGCCTTTCACGAGACGGACCCGGATCTGGTTCCCGCAGATCGTGTCGTCGATCGCCAGCGGCGCGGACCGGTGCGCGAGACCGTCCCGGACCCTGCCCTCCAGCGCCGCCGCCGCCTTCGACGGCAAGCGTATGGGGGCCGTCACGGTCAGGACCACCGCCTCGCCGTCCGGGACCGACGCCGACAAAGCGGTTCGCAACCGGTCGACAAGCCGCAATGCGACCCTGTCGAACCGCAAACGTGGCTTCGCAAGGTCGCGTCGGTCGGCCGGCGCGCGCTCGATCACCGCGACCGTGACGGCAATTCGCCTCCCGCCGATCGTGATATAGGCGTCGGGCGCCTCCCCGGTTCCGTTTTCCCGGTTCGCAGAAAAGTGCTTGGCGACGATCGCGATGGCCGCCTGCTCCCGCACTCCCACCTTGCTCATGCATTCTCTCCCGCATCATCCCGTCGTCGCGACGAGCAGTTCCTCCGCATTATCGGGCGGCCGAAGCCCGTCGGCTCTGCCGGCGAAGTAGCGCTGGGCGAGCATCGCCGCCGATACGTGCCGGGATTCCGCAAAGCCGGCCTCGCCGGCGAACGCCAGCATTTCGGTCGGCGTGAAGAAGCTGACGAACGGCGTTCCGCTGGCGCGCGCGCCCTTCACGGCCAATTCCAGACCAGGGCGCACCTCCGGGTCCGCGAATTCCAGCGGAACCAGGAACGTCATGGCCAACGTCGAGCCGGGCGCGAGGGCTGCGACCTGCCGCAACATGGCCATGATGGCATCCTTGGTGAGATACATGCTGACGCCGCTGCAGGCCACCACCGCGGGCTTGCCGGCATCGAAGCCGGCCGCCGCCAACCGGTGCCACCAGGCATCGCCTGCTTCGAAATCGACCGGCACCAGCCGCAGCCAATCGGGAACGCCGAAGCCGAGTTCGATCAGGCGTTGCCGTTTCCAGGCCTGGGGCCCCGGCTGATCGACCTCGAACAGCGTCAGGCGGGACGCAATCCCCGGCTTGCGCTGGGCGAACGTGTCGAGCCCCGCGCCCAGGATGACATATTGAGCGACGCCGCGGCCCGCCTCCTGCGCGACCAGATCCTCGATGAAACGGGACCGGGCCAGGATGGAAGCGCGGAAGGGGCGCGTGAACTGCGGGTCCATGTCCGGACGTCGACGCCAGTCGTCTTCCGGACCCGCCAGCTTGAGGCCGATCTCGTCTTCGAGCACATGCGGCGGTGGGTCGATCTGGATGTGCAGGGCACGCCACAAGGCCGTCCGCAGCGCCGTGCCGTCGGGCGCCGCTATGGGCAGATCGCTGGTCGGCGCGTTCATTCCGCCGATTTCGCCGCCTGGAGCCGCCAGATGCGGCCGTCGGGGTCGCGCACGGTCATCTCCCGGGTCCCCCAATGGGTGTCCTCGAACGGCGTGACGACGAACGCGGGGTCGAGCCGGACCGCATCCGCGTCGGGCACCGTCAGCACGACATGTGCCTCGGGCCGCTCCTGCTCGGGGATCTCTGCAATGAACAGGTACGGACCCGTGCCGTTGCGGAGCTGGCCAGAATTGTGATCGGTCTCGAAGTCCAGAGAGAAGCCGAGCGAGTGAAAGAACTTGGCCGATTTTCCCCAATTGTGGGTCGTCAGATATACGGCCTCGATGCCATCGGTCGTCATGTCACATCTCCTTGTCTGGTCTCGCGGACGGACTACGTCATTCCTTTGCGGTCTCGAGATAAGCGCGCAGTGCATCGGCAACCAACGCCGAAAGCGAGAGTTCCGCTTCGATGGCGTGATGCTTTACCTGCCTGATCAGCTCGATCGGCAGATAGACGTTGAACTGTTTGACATCCTCGTTGGCCATGACCGCTAGAATACTAGCAATCTAGCGTGATGTCAACCGGTGGAGACACCGGTGGAGACATGGTCGGGAGTTCGCCGCGGAACATCGGTGAATGCCTTCGCCGTGACCTACCCGTCGGCGGCGGTGGCAGCGCGGGCGCAGGCCGTGATCTTGGGCGGGATCGGCACGCGGGCCGTCGTCTCGATCCGGGCCGGCGCCTTTCCCGCTCTCAGAGGGGCCGACAGCTTTGCCGTCCTCCGGCAGCAGCACCGAGCCTGAGAGCGAAGAACGATAGTATCTCGTCGCGGGCCGCGATCGTCGGTTGTCCGGCTTCGTCGATCAGGTGCGCGGTCACCACGCTATGCGGGCACGCGACATGTTGCCGGAAGAATGGGGCGACATCCCGGTTCGCCGCACTGTCCGGAACCTCGCGTCCGATGAAACGCTCGCCCAGCGCCTCGGCATAGGCCGCAAAGCGTTGGGCCGCGCAGAACGGGTCGCCCTCGAACCGATAGGCCAGCACGGTCAAGTCGTCCCGTTCGAGCCGGTCGCGGACCGCCTTGACGTCGTCTGGCGCGATTTCGATGCCGCCACGATCGTTCAGCGGCAAGGACGGTTGGCAGAGAACGGGCGCCAGCATCGCCGGCTCGAGCATCATCGTCAGGGCGAAATTGCCGGTGAAGCACATCCCGATGGCGCCGACGCCGGGGCCGCCGCACTCTTCATGTGCCAATCGCGCCAGCGATCGGAGCCATCGGGTCACCGGGCTCGATCCGTTCGCGGCGAAGGCGCGGAACTCGGCGCTCGCGCAGGCCCGCCGAAAAATGGCCGCCCCCTCCTCCGCTCCCGGAACGGCGCCATCGCGACCGAACAACGAGGGCATGTAGGTGGTAAATCCGGCGTCGCGAACCCAGCGAGCAAAACGCGCGACGTGGGGGCTGATGCCGGGCATTTCCGGCATCACGATGACCGCCGGTCCCCTGCCCGCCACATGCACCAGCTTGGTGACGCCGTCGCACGCGATCGCGCGATGTTTGAAATCCTCCAGCGGATCGTCCTGTTTCATGGACCGCTGTGGCATTGCTTGGATCTCCCGGACGATGAGCCGGCATGATTGCGGCGAAACGCCAGTGCCACTAGTGTCGAAAATGACATTTATCGGGGGTTTTCCGACATGACATCCGTGGCCGTTCTCGAGATTCCGGGCCGCATGGCGTCGAGCGCGGCCATCACCTACGACGTCATGGCGACCGCCAATCGGATCAGCGAAATCGTGAAACGAAGCGCACCGTTCGACGTCGAAACGGTTCGCGCACGGCCGCTTCGACACGGGGCGGAACCGGGCCGTGCGGAGCTCATCATCATTCCCGGCCTGGGAGCAGCGTCGACAGAAGCCTTGGACGAAACCCTGAAGAGTCCGGCCTGCCGGCGCGCGCTCGACATGCTGGTCGACGCGTCCAAGGCCGGCACGGCGATCGCCGCATCCTGCACGAGCACGTTCCTGCTTGCGGAGACAGGATTGCTCGACGGCCGGCGGGCGACCACGACCTGGTGGCTGGCACCCGTCTTTCGGCGCCGCTATCCCAAAGTCGAATTGATGAGCGATCGGATCGTCGTGGCCGATTGGCCCCTGGCGACCGGAGGCGCCGCGATGGCGCAGATGGATCTGATGCTTGCTGTCGTGGAGCGGTTTGCCGGTCCAGGCCTGGCGAAAGCCTGTGCCAACTATCTGCTTCTCGACGAACGGCGATCCCAGGCACCGTTCATGGCGATCGGCCATCTGGCAGGGCAGGACGCGAAGATCGCCAAAGCGGAGAGCTGGGTCCGTGAGAATATCGCGCGCGACTTCGGGATCGACGAGCTTGCCGAAGTCGCCGCCGCCACGCCCCGCACCTTCGCCCGACGGCTCAAAGCGGTCTGCGGTCTTTCCCCCATCCAATTCGTTCAACGGATAAGGATCGAAAAGGCCCGGCATCTGCTGGAGACCACCCGCCTGCCCGTCGACGAGATCGCGCGGCGCGTGGGATATGCCGAGCCTTCCACCCTCCGCCGGCTCATTCGACGAGATACGCGGCATGCGCCTGGATATTTCCGCCCCATCGCCTGAGCGGATCGCGACAATGCATCGGGCCGAAGGCGGCTCGTCGGCAGGCATGGGCGCCCCTCGCTTCCGCGAGAGGCGCTGCATCGGACTAGCCGTCGGTTTTACGGAACGCCGCTACTCCGGCGTCCGACACCTTGACCCATTTCGGGTCTGGCGCGGCATCGGGGACGTAGCTCTCGTTCCAGTTCCACCACTTGTACGGCGGGTTCTGCGGGTAGCCTTCCGGCGAATCCTCCCACGTCTCCTGGCGCCCGAGCGCCGTCATGTCCAGATAACTCCAGGTCGTGCCCATCGCCTCGTCGCCGCGACCATTGATGAAATAGGTGCGGAACACACGCTCGCCATCGCGGATGAATGCGTTATGGCCGTGCCATTGGTCCACCCCGAAATCGACATCGAAGCCGTCGGTGATGGTGTACCAGGGCATGTCCCAGCCCATCCGCGCCTTGAGCCGGGCGATGTCCGCCTGCGGCGCCCGCGAGGCATAGACGAGGGTCGTGTCGCGCGCGTTCAGGTGAGCGCGGTGGGCGACCTGGTCGGCGCCCAGCGAACAGCCGATGCAGGCATGGTCCGGCCAGCCATGGACACCGGGCTCGAAGAAGGCGCGATAGACGATCAATTGCCGCCGGCCCTCGAACAGGTCGGCCAGGGTCGCCCTGCCTTGGGGGCCGTCGAACGCATAGGAATTCTCCACGGCAACCCAGGGCATCCGCCGCCGCTCGGCGACGAGCGCGTCCCGCGCGCGGATCATGGCCTTCTCCTTGACGAGAAGCTGGTCGCGCGCGGCCGTCCATTCCTGCGGCGACACGATAGGGGGCGTGTTCATGGTGTGCTGTCCTTCCCACAAATCTTGTCTGGCGACGACGTCGTAGCCATCGCGACCTTCCAGAGCGATGCTCGTCGTCGGTCATGGGAGAATGTGGGAGCCGGGCATCCGGTTGGGGGAGTGACAAGTGTGGCGGGATTTCAGTTGCCGAACGTGCGGCCGACGCGCAGCACGCTGACGAGGCCGCCTGCCAAGGCAAAGACGGCCGCCACAGCAAGGCCGATGCGCGGGGCCGCATCCACCGGCGCGAGCGAGAACAGCAGCGTCATGATGACGGCGCCCATCGTCTGACCGACGAGCCGGGCCGTTCCCTGCATTCCGCCGGCCGCCCCGCTCCGCGCCCGCGGTGCCGAGATGAACATGTTGCGGTTGTTGGGCACCTGGAAAAAGCCGAAACCCAGCCCGCTCAGCATGGTGATGGGCACGATCGGTAGCAGATTGCCGCTGAGCGGCCATAAGCATGCGAGCACCAGCCCGAGGGCGAGGCAGGTGCCGCCGGCCGCGCAGAGCCACGAGGTCGCAAAGCGGTCGGCCAGGCGACCGGAGATCGGGCCGGCGAAGGCGACGGTCAGCGGCCAGGGTGTCATGTAGAGTCCGGTCGTGAAGGCGTCCTGACCCAGTCCATGCTGCAGGTAGAACGGCAAGGCGATGTAGCTGGCCATCTGGCCGGCGAAGCAGAGCACCGAAGCGATTACGGAGATGCGGAACGACCCGTCTCGCAGCAGATCCAGCGGGATGAGCGGCGCTTGGCGCGGCATCTCCCGGCGGATCAAGGCAGCCAGACAAACGGCCGCCACGGCGAGCAGCGGGCCGCCGAGCCACGGCTGCGCGACCATGAACTCCGCCGCGAGCACGAGCGATCCGAACGTCGCGGCATTGAGTACGATGCTGATGAGGTCGAGCTTTCGCGCGCTTCCCGGCGGCTTCGGCAAGGCTCTGCTCATCAAGAGGACAACGGCGCCCACCGGCAGGTTGACCGCAAACAGCCACGGCCAGCTCGATAGTGAAATGATCGTGGCACCGACCGTCGGCCCGATGGCCGCCGACAAGGCGATCACGAGCGAATTCCAGCCGATGACGGCACCGAGACGCCGGTGCGGATAGGTGAACCGGAGCAGGGCCACGCCCAGCGCCATCAGGCAGGCACCGCCCAGTCCTTGAAGAAAGCGCGCCGCGACCAGCCAGGGCAACGACGGCGAAACGGCGCACAGGAGCGACGCCCCGGTAAACACCAGCGCCCCGCCCACGAACACCCGTCGATATCCCAGGCTTTCGCCGAGCGCCGCACACGGAAGAATGGCGATCACCAGGGCAAGCTGGTACCCGGTGACGACCCAGACCGACGCGCCGGGCGAAACCTGCAGCGCGCCCGCGATCGTCGGTAAGGCGACGTTCGCAATCGCGCCGTCGAGCACGACCAGCACCATCGCCGCCAGGACGGCCGCAAGGGCCAGATGGCGCTGCGGCATCGGCAGGCCCTCTTCGGGAATGTCGGTCTCGTTCGTCTGGGTCACGGTCGGGCCTGTCTGTCCAATTCGTTCGAGAGAACATAGCGACCGGCATGGATGGCGGTAGGCGCACCGTATACAGTGAATAGATGCACCGGACGCCACTTCTCGAGCGTCGCTCATTTGCCGGGATGCCCATGCTCGATATCGATCTCAACCTTCTGACCGCGCTCGACGCCCTGCTGCAGGAGGGAAGCGTGGTCGGCGCCGCACGCAGGCTGGGGTTGAGCGCCTCGGCGATGAGCCGGACGCTGGCGCGCCTGCGCGCCGCAACCGGCGACCCGTTGCTGGTGCGCGCGGGCCGCGGGCTGGTGCCGACGCCCCACGCCGGCACGTTGCGCGAGCGTGTCCGCGATCTGGCTCATGAGGCCCGCTCGGTCCTGCAGCCGGCCGACGAAGGGTTCGACGCGACCATGCTGAACCGTGTCTTCACTTTGCGCGCCAATGAAGGTTTCGTGGAGACGTTCGGGATGCGGCTGGTACAGGCCGTGACGGCGGCGGCACCCGGCGTTCGATTGCGTTTCGCGCCCAAGCCCGACAAGGACGTGCGGCCGCTGCGGGAAGGCCTCGTCGATCTCGAAATCGGCGTCCTCGGACGGACGGGACCAGAAGTGCGCCTGCAGGCGCTGTTCCAGGACCACTTCGTCGGCGTGGTGCGCAGCGGCCATCCGCTGACGGCCGGACCCGTCACGCCGGAACGCTATGCCGCATGCGACCATGTCATCACGTCGCGCCGCGGCCGCATGCACGGTCCGGTCGACGAAGCCCTGGCGGGAATGGGCCTCGCGCGCAACGTGGTGGTCACCGTGCCGAGCTTCCCGGCCGCATTGACGCTGGCGAGGGCGTCCGACCTCGTGGCGCTGGTCCCGGCATCCTTCATCGCGGCGGAGCTCAAGCGCCTGTCGGGCACAATCCGGAAAGGATTGGAGAGCTTTGCGCTGCCGGTGCGAACCGAACCGATCACGGTGTCGCAGATGTGGCATCCCCGCATGGAGGCCGACCCGGCCCATCGCTGGTTCCGCGGTCTGGTGCGGAACGCCTGCAGGATCGGTCCCGAGCCATCCGACGTGGAAACATGAATCCGTCGATTGCAGGCCGGCATGCTCGGACCGCCTATGGCGATCCCGATCCATCGGCGATCGCAGCCCGTCTGCGCCGGATCGTCCGGCTGCGCTGCCGCAAGCCCCGCCGAAATCTCGCTTGATCCATCGTGTGGAGGTAATTTCGCACGGCGCCGGACCGTCCGGCAAGCCCGCAAAATGCCGCTGCGGAAAGCATTGATCATCTTGGAAAAATAGCCAAAAAGCTGCTCCCGCCATCGATCGTCCGGGCCGAGAAGAACCCCGTTCGACCGCGAGTTCGAGGAGTGCGAAATGGTTGCAATACGGGACAACGTCGCCAAGGGCATCGATGCATCCATCGCTGACCGGGAGGTGCGGCAGCATCAGGTCGTGATCGCCGGGGGCGGTCCGACCGGGATGATGCTGGCCGGCGAGCTCGCCTTGGCAGGCATTGATGTCGCGATCGTCGAGCGCCGCACGAGCCCGGACCTCGTCGGCGCGCGCGCCGGCGGCCTGCATTCACGCACCATCGAGGTTCTCGATCAGCGCGGCATCGCCGATCGGTTCGTCTCCCAGGGCCAGGCCTATCCTGCCCTGCGCTTCCACATGATCCCGTTGGACATCAGCGATTTTCCAACCCGACACAACTACGTGCTCGGGCTGTGGCAGAACCAGATCGAGCACATCCTGGCCGGCTGGGTCGACGAGCTGCCGGTGACGGTCTATCGCGAACGGGAGGTCACGGGTTTCGTGCAGGACGACACTGGCGTCGACATCGCATGCTCCGACGGCCGGTCGCTCCGGGCGGAGTATCTCGTCGGGTGCGACGGCGGCCGCAGCCTGGTCCGCAAGGCAGCCGGCATAGAGTTCCCCGGGTGGGATCCGACGACGAGCTGGCTGATCGCCGAAGCCGAGTTCGCCGAAGAACCGAAATGGGGGTTCCACCAGGACGCAGCCGGCATGCATGCGATCGGCAAAGTGGATGATACCGCGCGGGCTCGGGTCGTGCTGAGCGAACGGCAGTTGCATCTCGACAGGGAACCCACCCTGCGCGAGGTCGGCGAGGCGCTCGTCGAGGTCTATGGCACCGACCATGGGATCCACAGCCCGCTCTGGATTTCCCGGTTCACCGACATGACACGGCAGGCCGCCGCCTACCGCGATCGGCGCGTCCTGCTGGCGGGCGACGCCGCGCATGTGCATCCCCCGATGGGAGGACAGGGTCTCAACATCGGTGTGCAGGATGCGGTGAACCTGGGATGGAAGCTGGCCCAGGTGGTCAAGCGGATATCGCCCGAAAGCCTGCTCGACACCTACCACGCCGAGCGCCACCCGGTAGGTGCCCGTGTTCTGCGCAACACGATGGCGCAGGTCGCCCTTCGTCGAACCGACGACCGCAGCGAGGCCCTGGCCGACGTCGTTTCCGGGCTCCTGGGCCTGGACGAGCCGCGCAGAAACCTCGCCGCGGAGATATCCGGTCTGGGCGTTCGGTACGACCTCGGCGACGGCCATCCGCTGATCGGGCGCCGCATGCCCGACCTCGACCTGGCCACTACCGACGGCCCGGTGCGGGCCTTCACCTTGCTGCACGATGCCCGGCCGGTGCTGATCAATCTCGGCGAGCCCGGCAGCATCGAGATCACGCCCTGGGCGGATCGGGTCCAGCTGGTCGACGCCAAATACGATGGTGTATGGGAGCTTCCGGTGATCGGGGCGATCGCCGCGCCGGCAGCCGTGCTGGTTCGGCCGGACGGCTATGTGGCCTGGGTGGGGGACCCGACCCCGCTGGGGCTGGCGGACGCGCTGACCACCTGGTCCGGACCGCCGAGGGCGGCGTAGCCGCACCCGGCCCGGTCAGGGCCGCGGACTTCCAGATGAAGCCGATTTATGCACTGTCGACCGCGCGGCCCTTGAGCGCGAACTCTGTCGCAGCACGAACTTTGGGTGAAAGCTGGCGCGACGCCGGATAGACCGCGAGCAGGTCCCGGGGCTTGGGATGCCAGCCGTCGCGACATGTCCATCGCCGTTCCACGATCGGATATCGAGATGTCGATACGGCCTCAAACGCGTCTTCATCTTCTTCGAAAGCAGGGGGGCCGTCGCGCATGCTGTCCCATTTACGATGCGGCCGCAATGTCGGCGAGCGCCCGGGCCGCCGTGGGACGCACCAGCAGATAGAGCGCCGCCAGATGCGTGATCATCAGCGCGGGCACGTAGATGATCGGGATCGCGTAGGTGGCGCCCAATTGCCCGGCCATCGCTGGAAGATTGGCCTGGATCGCGTGGAAATAGTCGAGGATGAGGTCGGCGATCCCCACGAGATTGAAGGCGATGACGAAAAGCCAGAAGAGCGGACGTACCCTCACCGCGAGAAGCGCCAGAATGGCCAGCACCCCGGTCGCGAGGTCACCGTAGGCGGCGAAAGTGGCGAAGCCCGCGGGCAGATCGGGACCGACGACGCCCGGAAGGATGAAGACGAGGCCGAAGAAACGGAAACTATGCAGGGTAGCGATGGCGCGCTGCGCTTCGACCCTGCCCATCGACCTCAACCAAGGCCAGACATACGCACCAAAGCAGAGCAGCCACGCGACATAGCCGAGTACGAGATGGATCTGGAAGAGCGGTTCCGGCGACATTTGGCCTCCTGTCAGCTATTGATCGGCGCGGCCTCGAACGCCGCGGTCAGGACACCGAGCCGGCCTCCCATGAGTAGGGCCGCTGCCCGCGCTCGGCTATTCGCGATATTGTCGATGGGCCATGAAGCAGAACTTCACAATCCGGCGCCGCGCTCGTCAGAAATACCGGGCGAGCCTGAACAGCACGCTTGCGGTCTGTGGCAGACTGCCGAAATCCGAATGCGCACGGCCGAGATCGGCGATGACCAACCCACCGACAGTCCATGCGTTCGACAGGTAGTAGTCGGCCGTGACCTGAGCGAGACTTGAGCCGTCGTAGAGATCTGCGTTGATGAAGCCGGTGATCTCGAGGTTGGGAACGAACGCATCGACCCGATCGGCGCGCAGAAACACGGAATGCTCGCTGAGGGGTTCCTGCTGTTCGGCCGCATAGGATCGGAGATACCAGAGTTCCCTGGTAATGGCCGCGCGCGCGCCGGGTGACGAGCCGGCGCGGAACCAATTGTTCCAGTCGCGCCGCGAGAACCCGGCCTGATTGAAATGATATTCGAGGTTGAAGGTGATCTTCGATTCGGTGGTGTAGGAGCCGCCGACCGAGAGTTCGCTTTGGAACCCGCTGATCGAACTCTCCGGAATCGCACTCGATGCGTTCATCGGCAACGTCCCCGTCTGGCGCCCGTAGCGCAACGCCTCGTCAACCAGGCTCGACCGCGTTCCGCCCGCCCACTCGGCATAGACGACGACATCCTGGCTGACGCTCCGGGTGAGGTTGGTTCCGACCGATGTGCGGTCGGCTTCGTGATAGAGCAACAGCTCGGGCGCGAAATCCTCGGCCAGGTCGGCGCTGCCCTTGACCATAAACCGGGCGTGCGCATTGGTGCGGTCGAAAGACGGATCGAAGCTCCGCAAGTCCGTGCTTTTATAGACCGCCGTCGGATTGGTGAGCTTGGGCGCCACGGCGACCATCAAGGTGCCGCCCTGCCAGATGCGCTCGCCGAAACCCATCACGGTGCCAAGCCTGTCCTCGCGTAGCACGGTGGGATCGACCGACAGCGGATCGACGACCGCGCGGGTCTTGAAAAAATCGGTCGGGTTGAAGCCGACGGCCGCCCCGTTCTTCAGATTGATGCGGCCGGCATCGAGATAGGTGCGGTCGAGCGCTTCCCAGCTCACATAGCCTTCGCGGAAATCGTTGATCGTGTTCTGGTGACCGGGCCCATCGAGGTTGCTCTCAGCCCTGAGGTTGAGCCGGTCGCTGAGCGTCAAAGTCACCCGATCACCGAGCACCCATTGCTTGCGCGCGTCGAGGAACAGGCGCTCCTGCCAGGTCGCCGGCTTGGGCGGCGGAAACGGAACCGGAAGCCCACCGCGCGGCCCCGAACCGGTGAGGGCGTTCTCGAGATAGAGGCGTTGATTGGGCGCGCCGCCGGGCGACACTGCGACCGTCGGCGTCTGCGGCTGCCCCGCCGCCTGGGGGATGAGGTCGAGGTCGCTGTTCTCGTCCGCCAATGCGACGGCGTCGCCCAGGGCCAGCCCGAGAAGTGCCAGGCCGCATAGGCGCGCAATCATTCCGGCTGCAACCGCGGCAGATAATCGCGTTGGAACCAGGCGTCCGGGATGGCCTGAGCATGGAAGTCGCCGAATTTGAAGGTCGTGACCAGCGAGGTGTCGACCGCGTCGATGATCACGGCCTCGGTCGGACGGATGCGGCCGAGCTGTTCTTCGAAGCCGCGATAGTACAGGATTTTCAGCAGCCGGCCGCTGTCCGAATAGAACTTGGCCTTTACGGGGTAGTTGGTTCCGTGCTCCACCCAATATTCGACGCGATTATAGACCGCCTGGTCGTTGGCCGCCTTCATGTCGAGGTGCCAGCACTGGCGGTCCTTGCGGCTGGCGTCCTGGATCGTTTCGTCGCCGAGCAAGGTGCCGCTGTAGTCGACCGCAAAGTTGACGGTCAGCACGTCGCCGATCGCGGCTTGGCCGATCAGGCGCTGCTGTGGCGAGATGCGCACGCTTGCCTTGGAATTGGGGTCGTAGAACCACAGCACGCGGCCATCGAGCAGCACCATCTTGCCCTGGTCGCGCGGCGGCGCCACGTAGCGGATCAGGTTGCGGAACTGGTGCGTGGCCGGGTCCTCCTTGGCATATACGACGAGCACGTTCTGGTCGCGCGGCTTGCCGGCGACGAACTCGGTCAGGGTATTGGTCGACCGAAACGGCTCGCCCGGGTTCCGCACCTTGTCCGAGGCGACGACGATGTCCTGCGCGGTCTCGGCCCGGGCGGCGTCGTTCGTCGCAGCGAACGCGAGGAAGACAGCGGCCACGGCCCGCATGGTTGTTGTCTTAGACATGACGCAGCGCATCCACGACCGGCAGCCGCGCTGCGCGATTGGCAGGAATGAGGGCGGCGAGCGTGGCGATCAGCACGAGGCCAAGCCACGCCCCGATGACGAGGCCAGGCCGGCCGAAGACGTAGAGATAAAGCGGCGACGGGTTGGCGTTGCCGGGCGGCACCCAGGTGAGACCGGCGCCATTCACCAGCGACGCGATGCCGACGGCGAGGATGGCGCCTGCCGTGGCGCCGGCGACACCGATCAGGGCCCCTTCGAGGATGAACTGCCAGCGGATGCGGGCGCGTCGCACACCCATGGCGCGGGTCGTTCCGATCTCGTTGGTCCGCTCCATGACGTTCATGGTCATGGTGTTGACCACCGCGAACAACACGATCACGCTCATGACCAGGGCGATGAACAGGAAAATTCCGCTGAACAGCCGCACGACCTGGCCGTAGAACGGCGTCAATTCGCTGAAATCGCGGATGTCCAAATCGAGGCGATGCTCCTGGAAGAGCGACACCAGCCGCGCCCGCGCCGCTTGCAGGTCCTGGCTGCGGTGGAGCTGGAGCACGATCCCCGTGACCTTGTGCTCGCCGCGGCCGTAGACGAGTTGCTGGGCCAACGCCAGATGCATCGCGATGTAATTGTCGTCGAGCTCCTTGACACCCTGCGGCTCGGCCCCGTTCACCGACAGGCTCACCACGTTGGGAGCACCGCCCGCCGTAGCGGCGAGGAGCTGGATCTGCGGCGCGCCGGACAAGACTTCCGTGGAAGTTTCGTGCCGCGCCAGGCCGACGATATCGGGATCGACCGCTGCGGTAATGTCAGCGGCCGGCCGACCCGCGTCCGGCAGGGGCGGGCAATCGGCAAGCCCCAACCGCGCGCACAGGCCGAGGATGCGGGCGAGACCGAAGCCCATCAATCCAGACGTCTCTTCGGTGTCGGACAACCGGTGATCGGGCGGCCGCGCGGCGCCGATCTCGAATTGATCCCATAGGCGCATCCGGTCGCGATCCGACGGGATCAATCCGACGCCAAGAAACGTCTTCGATGCGTCGACCTCGTCGGAGAAATTGCCGGCGATGCCGACCAGCGACTGCGTCGGCGTCAGGACGTTGATCATCGGCTTCAGGACGGGATCGCTCCCGATCAACTTCATGACCTCGCCATAGCGGTCGATGCCATAAGCTGCGGGATTGCCGGCCCCGAAGAGGAAATAGCCGGCGCGGAAGACGGTCAGATGGCCGATCCGCTGCACGTTGTTGGTCTCGAGGCCTGCGAAGATATAGGTCGTGAAGCCGCCGAAGAGCAGCATCGCCAGCGCGCCCGCCGCAACCGCCGAACCAGTCATCGCGGACCGCCGCCGGTTGCGCAGGATGTTGCGGAACGCGATCTTGAACAGAAGGCTCATTGTACCGCTCCCGCCTTGTGATCGACCAGCCGACCATCGCGGATCACGAAGGTCTCGTCCGCGTGCGACATCAGGTGCGGGTCGTGGGTCGAGAACACGAATGTCGTGTGGAACTGGCTCTGCACCCGATGCATCAGGTCGATGATCGCCGCCCCGGTCTCGGTGTCGAGATTGGCGGTCGGCTCATCGGCGAGGACCAGCGAGGGCTCCTTGACCAGCGCTCGTGCGATCGCCACTCGCTGCTTCTGGCCGCCGCTCAACTCGTTGGGGCGCTGTCGGCTTTGGTTCGCCAATCCCACCGCTTCCAGCATGGCGAGGGCACGCTCGCGGCGTTTCGCCGCCGGTACGCCGATCAGAAGAAGCGGGTATTCGACATTCTCGTACGCGGACAGCACCGGAACGAGGCTGAAGTTCTGGAACACGAAGCCGACATGCCGGGCGCGGAAATCGGCCAGCGCGTTATCCTTGAGCTCACCGATGCGCTGGCCGCACACCTCGACCGTCCCCGTGCTCGGCACATCGATGCACCCCACGAGGTTGAGCAAGGTCGTTTTGCCGCTGCCCGACGGTCCGACGATCATCGAGAAGCTGCGGAGCGGGATATCGCCGCTGATGCCCCGCAAGGCCGCCACTTCCACCGTGCCGGCGCGGTAGGTCTTGGTGACCTCGGTCAGCCTCACCGCGGTCGCGTGACGATGGTCGCGCGCGTCATCAAGGACATCGGTCAATGCAGGATCCCTCTTGGTCTTCGGGCCGTCGTCGCGCCTCCGGAGCCTCCCATCACCCTGACTCCGGATTTGCGAGCTAGATGTACGTCCCCTTCCCGCGCCCGACTATTCGCGCTAATGTCGATGGGTTATGAAGCAGAACTTCACAGTCCGGCAGGGCGCACTCGACGGCTTGGAGGCGTTCCTGAGCGTTGCCGAGCACCGCAGTTTCCGCAAAGCGTCCGCGGAACTGGGCGTCACTCCATCTGCCGTGAGCCAGACGATACGCGCCCTCGAGGCGCGTATCGGCGCAGCGCTCTTCATGCGCACGACACGCAGCGTCGGCCTGACCGAGGCCGGCGAACGCTTCCTTTCACGCGCAAAGCCGGCGTTCGAAGAGCTGGTCGCCGCGAGCGCCGTTGCGCGGGATCTCGGGCAGCGGCCATCCGGACTCCTGCGCCTCACGGTGCCCCGCGCCGCAGTGCCGATCCTGCTGGAGCCGCTGATCGCATCCTTCGCCCAGGCCTATCCGGAAGTGGAGGTGGAGATCGCCGCCAGCGCGGAGTTGGTCGATCTCGCGGCCGAAGGGTTCGATGCCGGGGTGCGAATGGGCCAGTTCATCGCTGCCGACATGGTCGCCGTCCGGCTGACGCCGCCCTTCCCGCTTGCGGTCGTCGGCAGCCCTGGTTATCTGCTCCGGCGGACGCGGCCCGGGCGCATCGACGACCTGCGGGATCATGCCTGCCTGCGCATGCGCCGCTCCAACGGGACGATCGCCCCCTGGTCCTTCATCGACGGCAACACGCCGATCGAGGCGATCGTTGCGGGACCGCTGATCGCCAACGACTTTCCCACCCTGCTGGGTGCCGCCATCGAAGGTGCCGGGCTTGCGCAACTGCCCGAGCCGATGGCCATCGGACCGGTGGTCGCGGGAAAACTCGTGAGTGTCCTGGAGCCGTTCGCGCCGATGGCGCCGGGCATGTTTCTGTACTATCCCAGCCGCCATCAAATGATGCCGAAACTACGGGCCTTCATCGATCACGTGAAGGGCTCCCGCGGGCGCTGCCAACCGGACCCGGATCGATGACGAGCCAATAGCATGGTCACGCAGGAACGCAGGTCAGCCTGACCGCGTCCTCGCCGACGGGATCGGTGGCGATCAGACGAAGCGGCGGCCGGGCACCGATGAAATACGGCTTGCCGCGGCCCAGCACGAAGGGGCGGAAGTAGAGACGATACTCGTCGATGAGACCGAGCTCGGTGAGACCTCCCGCCAGATCGGGCCCGGCGACGTCGATGTCGCCTTCGACGCCTGCCTTCAGCTTGCGCACGAACGCTTCGAGATCTTCACCGACGAGCGTGGCGTTCGCACCGACCGACTTCAGCGAGCGGGAGGCGACCCATTTCGTCTGCGCCCGCCACACCGACGCGAAGTCGTGTTCGACGGGGCCCCACTCCGGCCGGTCCTCGTCCCAATAGCACATCACCTCGTACATGCGACGACCGTACAGACTGCCGGCGAGGCTGCGAACGTGATCGTTGAAATGACGATGGAGCGTCGCGCCGGGCGCCGGCAACTGCGGCCCGTCCGCCGCGCCGGCGACATAGCCGTCGAGAGACTGCATCATTCCGAAGACGAGCTTGCCCATAGCCTCACACCTCCGCACGATCTGCCCGCACGGCAGCTTAGAGCATCCTCACCCGCCGAGGAAACGGCCGAGCCCGGCGGGTTCGGTATCGCGCCATCGGCGGACATTCGGCTTGGCAGGAAGTTTTGGCCAGTCTGGGCTCACTGACGCGCTTGCCAGGCGCACCTGATCACAATCATGGAGGTTCCGGGAATGGTTTCTCAAGCGCTCACCGTTCTGCTGGTGCTGTTCTCCATCCATGCACTCCTCAAGTTCGCTTTCTTCTTTTTCCTGCCCTATCGAGTGAGAAGGCGCGCGCTCGATCGCGCCTATGACGGCCGGGCGAGTGCAACCAAGGGATCCGACGGCGTCCTGCTCTGCCTGTGCCTCGTGCTGGTCGGGCTTCTCTTCACGGCGGGCGCAGACCACGTCAGCTTCATCACGGGGCTACTCGTCGGCGCGACCCTGATCCAGCTCTACTTCCACCGGTTTTCCCTGCCGCTTGGAGCAGAGGAAACGCCCGCGCCACCGGCCTCGCCCATCAAGATCATGTCTTATGCCATCCAGGCGCGACCGGCACGACCCTGGCGGGAACTGCTGTTGTTCGCTGCCTTGATCCTGTGGGGGCTGTATCAGTTCTACAGCCACATGCATGCCGCATGACGGCTGCGGGCGGCGAATGGTCGCCGACACCTTCCTGGTGTCTCTGGATGCCGAGCCGGTCACGATCGACGTGCCGCAAAAAACCAGCCTGGGCGTCGTCGTCTGGCTACCCTATGACGAAAAGCGGTTGAAATTGATCTGCTATACCGCGACCGAGATTCAGACCTTCGGGCTGCTGATTTCCGGGCGGCTCGGCCTAAACTTTCGATGGTATCGAACTCTGTGCCCGTCGCTTTTGCAAGAAGCTGCGCACGGCGGGCTCCGCCGCCAATCCGATCGCCTGGTCATAGGCCTCGTGCGCCGCGGCGACATCGCCGAGCCGCGAGAGAAGCTCGGCGCGTGCGGCCCAATAGGGTTGATATTCGACGAGCCGGTTGCCGGGGCTGGGCTCCGGCAGCGCCGCCAATCCCGCGGCGGCACCGCGCGTCTGCGCGATCGCGACGGCGCGATTGACCGCCGCCACCGCCGAACCGGTGATCGCGCACAGGCCATCGTAGAGCCGCTCGATTGCGGCCCAGTCGCTGGCACCAGTGCGACGCCGTACGACATGCGCCGATTGAATTGCCGCTTCCAATTGATAGCGGTCGAAGGCGTCGAACGCACTCGCGCGAGAAAGTAACGCCTCGGCTTCGTCGATCAGCCCGTCGTCCCAGACGGCCGGGTCCTGGTCGGCCAGCGGCACGAATTCGCCTGCAAGGTCGCGCCGGGCGCCGCGCCGCGCGTGCGAATAAAGCATCAGCGCGAGCAAGCCATACGCTTCGGCCTCTTCGGGCAAGAGGGCTACGATCAGTCGACCGAGCCAGATCGCTTCCTCCGCGAGATCGCGCAGGCGGACGACGGCGCCGGTCGGATCGCTCCAGCCTTCCGTATAAGTCGCATAGACCGCTTCCAATACGGCACCCAGGCGGGCGCGCATGTCGGTGCGATCGGGTACGCGGAAAGGAATGCCGGCTCTTCTGATCTTGTTCTTGGCCCGCGCCAGTCGCTGGCCCATCGCCGCAGGCGAGACCAGAAAGGCAGAACCGATCGCCTGCGCGTCGAACCCGAGGATCGTCTGCAGGATCAACGGCGCCCTGATGCCAGGCTCGATCGCCGGATGCGCACAAGCGAACATCAAAGCCAGACGCTCGTCGGGAATGTGCGGCGCTTCGCTCGCCCTGGCCTCCCACTCCGCCGCCAGGAGCTGCAGATGGTCGGAGACGGCGGTACCCACCTGCCTGCGTCTGACCGCATCCACCATCCTGCGCCGGGCGACCGCAAGCAGCCACGCCTCGGGGCTTCGTGGCGCGCCGTTGACCGGCCACTCCGCCAGAGCGGAGGTGAACGCCTCCGACAAGGCGTCTTCGGCACCGGCGACATCGCGCGTAGGCGCCGCGAGAATGGCGACCAGCTTGCCGTAGCTTCGGCGCGCGACCGCCTCGGCAATCTTGACGGCGGACTGGTCGTCTTCTCGCGGCATGGCAGAACAGATCAGTAGATCATGAGGGGGCGAATCTCCACCGTGCCCTGCTCGGCACCGGGACAACGCGCCGCCCAGGCGAGCGCGTCGTCGAGATCCGCCGCTTCGATGAGATAATAGCCGGCCAACTGCTCCTTGCTTTCGACATAGGGCCCGTTGAGCACCTGGGCCTTGCCGTCAGGGGCCCGCACGATGGTCGCCGTCGTGGAATCCTGCAAACCACTGCCTGCCACGAACGCGCCGGCCTTCGTCATCGCCTCGGTATAGGCGCTGTAGGCCGCGAACGTCGCGGCCTTTTGCTCTGTCGTGGCAACCGCCTGTCTGGCTTCGTCCCAATACACCAGCAGCATATATTGCATCGTTCAATCCTCATCCTCGTTGCACGGGGCACGACGCCCCGCTGCACCAATGTCGTTTGAACCAAGGCGATTTTGACAGGGCTCAAAAAGAAATCGCAGCGGCGTCGACGCCGCCCATCGCCGGCGCTGAAGCCGCTCTCTACCGCTTCCGGACTGCGTACCGAGACCTAGGTTCAGCTCTTCGATGGGCACGTGCTCCTGGCGCACGTACCCCTCGCAGTCGGCGAGCCGTCAGTGTGAGGCTGCTCGGACTACCTCGTAGGTGACCAACAGCAGCCCTTCCCCGATAGTCTGGCTACGGACGAGGCGCAGCGGCGTCTTGTCCGTGGTCTCGCGGAAGAGTCGCTCGCCGGACCCAACGACGACCGGGAAGACGAGCAGTCGGAATTCGTCGACGAGGCGATGCTCGATCAGCGTTCGCACCAGCTGGTAGCTCCCGTAGATGAGGATCTCACCACGCGTCTCCTGTTTCAGCCTGGAGACCTCTTCGACATCCTTGACCACGGCCGCATTGGTCCACAAGGGCTTCTCCAATGTGGAAGACACGACGTATTTTGGCAGGCCGTTCATCCGTTCCGCCCATGGCTCGGTCCGACCCGGCGTCCGCGTCGCGAACCACTCGTCGCTCTTTCGGCCCAGTACCATGACCTCGGCACGTAATGTCTCCTCGGTCTCGTTTTTGGCCCATGCTTCGAGATCATTTCCCACAAACTGCTTGAACCAGCCGCCGTGCTTGAAACCCTCTTGACCGTCCGGGTCCTGAGTGACCCCGTCCAGCGAGACGTTGGCCGAAACGACAATCTTTCCCATCGCAGCTTCTCCAGTTTTCGGCGTTGTGCACCGCCGCTGATGGAGACACCGCGACTTCGGGAAATTGGGCGCTGCGCCCCTCCGCTCATCTCGCGCGCGCATCGGATGCGGACGTCGGGAGCGACGGAGGTAGGCCGAACCACGGGAAGGCGCTTTGCTCGAAGCAGGTGAGAGCGCAGATCCGCTCACCGCTGAGGGAGACGGCGATCACGCCGATCCCTTGGAGGACGCCCGAATCCGAGTGCACATACGCGCCGAACGCCGGCTGACCGTTGGCTCTCGTCGGCACCAGGCTGAACCTGGGAAGCGCGCGGAAGAGCATGGCGCAGAAGCGGGCCACGGGATCCCGACCCTCGTATTCGAGGGGCACGGGTGGCATCGACAGGAAGACGTCTTCCGTAAAAAGGGCCACGAGAGCGTCCAGATCTGCGCCCTCGTACGCTCGAACGAACTTCGTGACGATCGCCTCCTCGGCGGGCGAACCCATCGCGGGAGGCCGCGGGCGGTCGGCACCGGCCGGCATCCTCTGCCGCAGGTTGGCGCGTGCCCGTTTCAGAGCGCTGTTTACCGAATCGACGGTCGAGTCGATCATGCTCGCCACCTCGCTCGCCTCGAAGCCGAGGATATCGGCCAGGATGAGAACGGCGAGTTGGCGGCGAGGGAGGACTTGGAGCGCTGCCACGAATGCCAAGGAAATCGATTCGGTCTGTATGCAGCGGTCCTCCGGACTGGGCGACGCGTCGGTCGCCCCTTCGTCCAGAAGGCTGTCGGGAAACGGATCGAGCCACGGTACCTCGCCGAGCCGGGTCGGCTCGGGCGGTTCCACGCCGGGAACGTCCCACGCTTTGGCAGGGCGCCGGCTCGCCGACCGGCGCGCGTTGAGGCACCGGTTGGTAGCGATCCGATAGAGCCAGGTGCGGAGCGAGGCGCGCCCTTCGAAGCCCCTGAAGCCTTGCCATGCGGCCAGAAGCGTCTCTTGGAGGGTGTCCTCCGCATCCTGGAGACATCCGAGCATCCGGTAGCAATGCACGCGAAGCTCACGGCGGTAGCGCTCGGTCAACTTTTGGAACGCGACGGCGTCCCCGGCCCGTGCCCGCGAAATGAGTTCGTCCGTCATGGCCGGTTCGGAACCGGTCACCTGCCCTGACATCGTCGCCCCCCTCGCCCCACGCTTGCCAAGTCGCCACGCCTCTTGTGCCGTAACATCCGGGTGCTCCTCTCCGAGAGGGTTTCCCTGCTGTAACATCTTCGTCTCCCTCTCGCGCGCTGATGCAGACACCGCGACGCTGGGAAACTGGGCGCTCAGCGAGCAATACGAGGTCGCGTCGACGACGCATGGGCTCGATCGCGGCGAACGAATTCCGATCGGTGGGAACTCACGATCGGCAACCAAAAAAGACCGTCATGAGGCTAAACCACTCACCGACGGACGCGGTAGCGGATGTGTGTGGCCTCCGGCGTGTCGATCACCCGAACGATCTCCAGCTCGACGCGCGATGGCAGCCCATCGAACAGTCGACGGCCGGCACCGAACAACACCGGGATCTGATGAATTTTCAGCTCGTCCAGCACGCCGGCCTCGAGCACCCGTTGCGCGGTGTACGCACCATGCACCAAATCGTTTCGATCCCCGGCGGCGGCTTTACCTAGGGATGGTGATGATAATCTTCTCCATTCGACCGACATATTTGCACTGGAGTGGCAATATGTAATGGTTCCGAGTTGATATTGTCGTAGCATTTTGAGGCTTTGCTGCTTGGCACTCGTCGTTGTCTCTGCGTACACGGCCGCCGCTCTTACGAACCTTGACGGTGCTCGTCCTGCGAGAGAGAACAACAGTAGACCCTAGAGGTCCCTCACGGACCTCGGATTTGCAACGACCGATGGACAGTGCACGATGAAACTTCTCCTGACGTCTGGCGGTGTCCGTAACGCCAGCATTCACAAAGCACTGCTCGATCTGCTTAGTAAGCCTATCGACGAGTGCACGGCCCTATGCATTCCAACGGCAGGCTACGGGCATCCCATGGGGAGCCCGGAGGGAGCGTGGCGCTTCGTCACAGGCCGCCGGAGCATCTGTCCGATGGTCGAACTTGGATGGAAGTCGGTCGGCCTGCTGGAACTCACTGCGTTGCCGAGCATCGGGGCCGCACGCTGGGAACCTTGGGTTCGTGGTGCCGATGCGCTGTTGGTGAACGGCGGCGACGCGCTCTATCTGGCGCACTGGATGCGGGAGTCGGGGCTGGCGGCGCTCCTTCCTTCACTGGAACACACGGTATGGGTGGGATTGAGCGCCGGCAGCATGGTGATGACGCCGATGGTGGGCGAGGCGTTCATCGAAACGAAGCCGCCAATCACCGGTGAAGATCGGGCGCTCGGCATCGTCGATTTCTCAATCTTTCCTCACCTGGACCATCCGGGCTTCGACGAAAACACGATGGCCTGCGCCGAGAAATGGGCAACTGAGATTGGCGGCCTGGCCTACGCCATCGATGACCAGACGGCCATCCAGGTGGTCGACGGCGAGGTCGAGGTGATCTCCGAGGGCAACTGGCGCTGTTTTGCCGGCTGAGCCGCTCGAGATGAACACCGCTTCCACTTGGGCCGAGCGCCTGTGCGCCCGCCGTCAGCCTCAGATTGTTCGACGCGGCCCCACATGCCGAGGGCCGGCGCGCGCTCATCGGCTTCGTGACGGACGTCGACAGAGCCAGCCACGCGCAGCAATTTCCTTCAGCGTCGTAGAGCAGCATCAACAAAGTTGGCATCTCTTGCGGCAAGCGCGTTCTTTAAGAAATTTCGTTGGTATCCAGGAAGCCTGGAAGGTTAGAGATCTTGTGGCCCACCACAGCCGCTCTTGTTTAAATATAACCGCCGAATCATAATTCTCTCCGACAAGCCGCTCGGCATCAGGTTTCTCCAATCCGGTGATCCATCCAGCGTGTTAGGGGTTTGGCTTGCCCGAATTCTGAGTGATCGAATGCCCGAAGCTTATGAAGAAGCAGCCAAGCGCCACTATACCGACGCGAAAATCCTCGCGGCGGGACAGCGTTTCGACAATGCGGGCCATCTGATCGGGTTTGCCACCGAATGTGCTCTCAAGCATGCTTTAGGTCTTCACGAGCCGCAGAAGGAAAACCCAAAACTACATCTGCCACAAATCGTCAGCGTGATGTTGAAACGGCTGAGTTCGCGTAATCCAAAAGCCGCGACGCTTCGGACGCTCCTGCTTCAAGGCCAAGCGACGTTCTTCCACGATTACGATGTTTCGGATCGGTATTCGCCTAACGGCACCGTGACGAGTGCGATGTACGAGCAATGGGAGTCGCTCGCGAAGCGAACTTTCGGCGCGGCGGGGATTCGACAATGACCAAACATACCAATATTCGGTTTGACACCGCTTTGACCGCCCTCGTTCAGATCGCCGACGAGTCTTTTGGGCGCGAGGTGGCTACCCAAGGACTGTTTCTTCGTGACGCGAACGGGACATTGACCTTCATCCTCCGGTCGGCTGTCGAGATTGAGGCACGTGCCAAGTTCGATCAAATGGCAAAGCAAACCCTCGGCAGCTATGTGCAGGGGCCCTCTGCCACGGCCGACGAACTTTATGATTCGCGCCTTGAGAACTTAGCCGCAGGCCTACTTGAGCCCGTGGAGTTTTCTAGCGGCCCAGGCTTTGTCCGAATTCTCGATCGCCGCATCGTTGGCCAAGACTGGAACACGCCGAGCTTTTCGTTCGAATTGAAAATACCAATCTTGAGTTTCTTTAGCTGCAAAGGCGGTGTCGGGCGATCGACGGCGCTTGCGGTCGCGGCAGCTGCACTTTCCGATATTGGCCAAAACGTCATGATCGTGGACCTCGACCTTGAAGCTCCAGGCATTGGAACAATCCTCCTTCCATCTGACGGCCTACCCGAGTACGGCGTGCTGGATTACCTTGTCGAACAGGGCCTTAGCCCCATCGATAGTCAGTTTCTGGAAGACTGCATCTCGCCCTCTCCCCTAACTGCGGGCCGAGGCCTCGTTGAGGTCATGCCTGCCGTCGGTCAACGCGGTGTTGGAAACCCGCAAAACGTGCTTCCAAAGCTGGGGCGCGCGTTTATCGACCGCGTGGGACCGGACGGGGAAACGCACTCGTTCATGGGCCAAGTACAGTCGCTCATGAAGGCAATAGCCGAGCGCGGCCGTACGTCCGTCATCCTCGTCGATGCTCGCGCGGGATTGAGTGAAAGCTCAGCTGCAGCAGTTGTCGGCTTAGGCGGCACTGTCCTGATGTTCGGCGTCGACACTCCACAAACGTTCGAGTGCTATCGCTATCTCTTCGCGCAGATGAATCGGTATGCTTTGGACCCAGACGTCCCTCAGGACTGGCGCTTCGGCTTACAGATGGTGCACGCTAAGGCTGGACGCGGTACCGAGGCCTATGAGCACTTTCGCGACCAAGCACTCAATCTCTTTGCCGAATTCCTCTATGACGAGGCAGCACCATCGGATCTTATCGGGTTCAATTTTGACATCGATGACGATTCCGCGCCGCACTATGCATGGCCAATTTCGTTTGACGCCGATTTTGTGGAATTCGACCCACATTCCCGCCGTGACCAACTCAGCCGGGAGTTCTTTGATCGCAGCTTTGGCCTGTTCGTCCGCAATGTGATCAATAACGTAACTACCTTCCAAGGACAGGTGACTTGAACGGCCAAGAAGAAATCCGGAACGTTTTACGTTCTCTGAGCCCGTCAGTCGCGCACCGCGCGGCGGACAAACCAAACGTGGCTGATATCTACTCGCCGCCGCATCATGCCAACGCGCTCGATCCGAACCGAACCCTCGTCGTCGGAGGGCGCGGCGTCGGGAAAAGCTTCTGGGCATCCGTCCTCTTTAATGAGGAGGCCCGCGCCGCAGCCGCTCAGGCTTATCCTTTCCTTGGGCTTGAAAATCTCGACGTTGTACTGGGCTTTTACGAAGGGGCAATGGGTAGCGAAAATGTCGCCCCGTCAGCATCGACTTTAAAGGCGGCCTTAAAGATCGCGGATGATCCGGCCTCGATCTGGAGAAGTGTGATTCTGAAAAGGTTGGCGCCCGAGGTCGGACCATCAACCTTCAACGACCGGGTGAGATGGATCGAGGGCACGCCTGAGGCCTTCGAAGATGCCTTGCTCGAGGTCGATCAAAGGCAGGCAGCGGAAGGCCGTACTCTGCTCATCCTTTTCGATGCGCTCGATGTCCTCGCAACCGATTGGGACTCCATCCGCACACTCACGCGCGGACTGGCACGGCTCGCCTTGGAACTCAGCGCGCGCAAGGCCATCCGCCTTAAAATGTTCATGCGTCGCGACCAGTTCGAAGACATGCGGCGCAAGACGTTCGCAGATTTCTCGAAGCTTCGCACGGCTGCGGTTGAATTAAACTGGAAGCCAGAAGATCTCTACGGGGTCCTCTTTACCCGGATTTGGCGTGACCAAGCTGCGCGTCCGGTGTTGGCGAAACTCGGAGCCGGCCTGCAACTCGATATCTCTAAACCCGACCTCCCCGAATCGGTGAAGGTAAACCCAACCACTCAAGAAGCGCTGTTTGCGACGATCGCCGGCGAGTTCATGGGAACAAACAAGAAGCGGGGTCGAACCTATACGTGGATGCCAAAGCACCTAGCGGACGCACACAACGAAACGAGCCTCAGAAGCTTCCTGATCTCCTTAAAGGAAGCAGCTGATCGCTCTAGCAGTTCGATCGAGACGGCCATTGATCATGTCGGAATCAATGCTGGAGTGCTGAAAGCCTCTGACACACGTCTGGAAGAACTGCGCGAGGATCACCCGTGGGTGGATGACGCATTGAACGCACTAAGCGGCCTGACCGTGCCCTGTGCAGAGGGCGACGTGACTGATCTTTGGCGCGAGGCGGGAACTGTGGGATTGATCGTGTCTCGAACCAATGCCGAACGGCCTGCTGCGCCCATTCAGTTGGACGCACCCGAGTTTACAGCGGCCCCGGAGAAAGCTTTGCTGGAAGCCCTGATCGATCTTGCCGTGATCGAGCGACGGTCGGCCGATATCATTAATGTTCCCGACATTTTCCGCGTAGCAGCCAAAATCAAACGCCGTGGCGGGATCGCGCCGAGGCGCGAGCGGTAGTGGCTGATCCCAGCGCGTTGCGCGTGAACTTGGCCGCACTCAGCTAAGCTCTACTCCCACTCAATCGTCCCTGGCGGCTTCGACGTAATGTCGTAGACCACGCGGTTGATGCCCTGGACCTCGTTGATGATCCGCGTCGCGACGCGGCCCAGGAAGTCGTGGGGGAACGGGTAATAGTCGGCGGTCATGCCGTCGGTCGAGGTGACCGCGCGCAACGCGCAGACATGATCGTAGGTCCGGCCGTCGCCCATCACGCCGACGGTCTTGACCGGCAATAGGACCGCGAAGGCCTGCCAGATCTGGTCGTAGAGGCCGGACTTGCGGATCTCGTCCAGGTAGACCCGGTCGGCGTTCCTGAGCACGGTCAGGCGCTCGGCCGTGATCTCGCCCGGGATGCGGATGGCGAGGCCGGGGCCGGGGAACGGGTGGCGGCCGACCATGCGGGCCGGCAGGCCCAGCTCGACGCCCAGCACGCGGACCTCGTCCTTGAACAGTTCGCGCAGCGGCTCGACCAGCTTCAACTTCATGCGCGCCGGCAGCCCGCCGACGTTATGGTGCGACTTGATGGTGACGCTGGGCCCGCCGGTGAACGAGACGCTCTCGATCACGTCCGGATAGAGCGTGCCCTGGGCCAGGAAATCGGCGCCGCCCAGCTTCTTCGCCTCTTCGTCGAACACGTCGATGAAACTGGAGCCGATGATCTTGCGCTTCTGCTCCGGGTCGGTGACACCGGCCAAGCGCTCGAGGAACAGGGTGGAAGCGTCGACCGCGACCAGCGGAATGTTGAAATGGTCGCGGAACATCTCGACCACATCGGCCGCCTCGTCGCCGCGCAGCAGGCCATGATCGACGAAGATGCAGGTCAGCTGGTCGCCGATCGCCTCGTGCAGCAGCTTGGCCGCGACCGAGCTGTCGACGCCGCCGGACAGGCCGCAGATGACCCGGCCCGATCCCACCTGCTCGCGGATGCGGGCGATCGCCTGGGCCTTGAACGCGGCCATGGTCCAGTCGCCTTTGCAACCGGCGATCTTGTGGGTGAAGTTGCGCAGCAGTGCCGCACCGCGCGGGGTATGCACGACCTCCGGGTGGAACTGCACGCCGTAGAAGCGCTTTTCCTCGTTCGCGATGGCGGCATAGGGTGCGCTGTCGCTGACCGCGACGACCTCGAAGCCTTCGGGAATGGCGTCGATCCAGTCGCCATGGCTCATCCAGACCTGTTCTTTGTGGCCGACATCGAACAGCCCGTCGAACAGCGCCGAGGTCTTGACGATCTCGATGAAGGCGCGCCCGAATTCGCGGTTGTGGTTGCCGGTGACGTTGCCGCCCAGCTGCTGGCACATGGTCTGCTCGCCATAGCAGATGCCCAGCACCGGCACGCCCAGCTCGAACACGATTTCGGCGGCGCGCGGGCTGCCCTCGTCCGCCACCGAGGCCGGGCCGCCCGACAGGATGATCGCCCTGGCGCCGAAATCCCGGATCTTGTCCGCCGCCATCGAAAACGGCTGGATCTCGCAATAGACGCCGCTCTCGCGCACCCGGCGGGCGATCAGCTGCGTCACCTGGCTGCCGAAATCGAGGATCAGCACGCGGTCGTGAAGGGCGGGAACGGAGAGGGTCATCATCAGGATCCGGGTTGGGGCGGAAGGGCGGCGAGATCCCGCCAGGCGAACAAGGTCTGGGCGACCGATCGGCCGGCGATCGCCAGCTCGGTCTCGGTGATTTCGATGCCGCCCAGCGCGCGGCAAAAGCCCAGAGCGGCCGGGGCATCGAGCACGGTCGCAACGGCGGAACTGCCGCCGGCGGCGACCAGCCCGCCGGCCATGGCATGGAACAGACGGCGGCCGACGTCGCGGCGCTGGAAACCGGGCGCGACGAACAGCATGTGCAGCTCGCCCGCCACGCCCTCGACGGCGGAGCCCGACGGACTGCCGGTCGCGAAGCCCACGATGCCGGCGGCATCGTCGACCGCGACCCAGGTCGGATGCGTCGCCTGATGCGCGCCGATCAGCGCCTGCCACATCGGCGCCCGCCGCTCAATCGTCACCAGGTCGGCCATCGCCGAGGGCACGCGCGCGCCATAAGCCTGCTGCCAGGCCTCGACATTGACGCGCGCGACCGCCGCTTCATCGCCAGCGGCGGCGCGGCGCAGCGCGATCATGCCGCGTCCACGACCGGCGTTTCAGCCGCCTCGTCGGGCACAGCCGCTTCGGTCGTTTCCGGTTCGGCCTCGCCTTCGACCACGGCGACCGGTTCCGGTGCCCGCCGCTCCATCACGGCGACGAAGAACCCGTCGGTGCCGTGGCGCGCCGGGGTCAGCTGCAGGGTATCGGTCTCGACCGGGCACGGCGTGCCGATCGCGTCCTTCCAGACCTGAGCGATCGGCAGCAGCGCGAAGGCCGGATGGCTGGCCAGGAAGTTCTGGATCTGCCCTCCGTTCTCGGCCGGCAGCATCGAGCAGGTGGCATAGATCAGCCGGCCGCCGGGCTTCACCAGGCGCGCGGCGCTGTCGAGGATGCTACCCTGCAGCACCGACAGTTCCTCGAGATCGAGCGGGCGCAGCCGCCACTTGGCGTCCGGATTGCGCCGCCACGTGCCGGTGCCGGTGCAGGGCGCGTCGACGAACACGCGGTCGAAGCTCTCGGCATGGCGCTTTACCCACTTGTCGCGCTCGCTGGTCAGCGGCCGCCGCTCGACGTTGCTGACGCCGGCACGGCGCAGCCGCACGACCGCGCGTTCGAGCCGCGGCGCCGAGATATCGCACGCGACCAGATGCCCCTTGTTCTGCATGCCGGCGGCGAGCGCCAGGGTCTTGCCGCCGGCGCCGGCGCAGAAATCGACGACGCGCATGCCGGGCTTGGCCAGCGCCAACAGGGCGGCGATCTGCGAACCTTCGTCCTGCACCTCGATCCGGCCGCTCTTGAACACGTCGAGCGTGGCCAGCGGAATGCGCTTGTAGACGCGCAGGCCGGTCGGCGACAGCGGGGTCGGCATCGCCTCCACCCCTTCGTTCGACAGCGCCGAGCGGGCGTCCAGCCGATTGCCCTTCAGGCGGTTGACGCGGAGGTCGAGCGGTGCCGTTTCGGTCATCACCGCCATCTCGGCATCGACCTTGTCGCCGAACAGCGCTTCCCAATGGGGGTCGAGCCATTCCGGGTAGTTGAGCCGCACCGGGCGCGGCATCTCGGGATGGATCAGGCTGCGGCCCTTCAGGCCCTTCACGACCTGCTGTTCCAGGATGCCGAGCGGGTTAGGCCTGAAGCGATCGCCGTCACACGCCTTGGCGACGGTCTCGGGCTCCCAGCCCTCGATCATGATCAGGGTCGCGAACAGGCGCTGGCGCGCATCCGGCTGCTGGTTGCCGTTGACCCGGCGGATCCACCAGTCGATCGAGGCGCGGTGGCGCAGGATCGAATAGATGTGCTCCGAGATCGCCGCACGGTCCTTGGCGCCGACGAAACGGTGCCGGCGGAAGAAGCCGCCGACCACGTCGTCGGCCGCGCCATGGCCCTCGCCGATTTCGGCGAGCAGTTCGATCGCGGTCTGCAGGCGGGCGCCGGGGGTCATCGGGTCAGGTCCGAACCGGAAGACGAAGACGGACGCATCGTGAGGGTTTCTATCTCACATCCCCTGGCGGTAATTGGGCGCCTCCCGCGTGATCGAAACGTCATGCACGTGGCTTTCGGCCAGGCCGGCGTTCGTGATCTTCACGAATTGGCACTTGTGCTGCATGTCGGCGATCGTGCCGTTGCCGGTATAGCCCATGGCGGCCTTGAGGCCGCCGATCAGCTGGTGGATGACCTGGCCGACCGGGCCCTTGTGCGGTACGCGGCCCTCGATGCCTTCGGGCACCAGCTTCAGGGCCGAGGACACTTCCGCCTGGAAATAGCGGTCGGCCGAGCCGCGCGCCATGGCGCCGACCGAGCCCATGCCACGGTAGGACTTGTAGGTGCGGCCCTGGTACAGGAACACCTCGCCCGGCGCCTCGTCGGTGCCGGCGAACAGCGAGCCCAGCATGGCGCAATCGGCGCCAGCCGCGATCGCCTTGGCCAGATCGCCCGAATATTTGATGCCGCCGTCAGCGATGACCGGAATGCCCGACCGGCGGCATTCGTCGACGCAGTCCGAAATCGCGGTCAGCTGCGGCACGCCGACGCCCGCGACGATGCGGGTCGTGCAGATCGAGCCCGGTCCGATGCCGACCTTGACCGCGTCGGCCCCGGCGTCGATCAGCGCACGGGCGCCGGGCCCGGTCGCGACATTGCCGGCGATGATCTGGGTATAGTTCGACAGCTTGCGGATCTCGGCAATCGATTCCAGCACGCCCGAGGAATGGCCGTGGGCCGTGTCGATCACCAGCACGTCGACCCCGGCATCGAACAGGGCGGTGGCCCGGGCCTTGCCCTCGGGACCGACACCGGTCGCGGCGGCGACGCGCAGGCGGCCCTGCGCGTCCTTCGACGCGTTCGGATATTGCTGGGCCTTCTCGATGTCCTTGACGGTGATCAGGCCGATGCAGCGATAGGCATCGTCGACCACGATCAGCTTCTCGATGCGATGCTGATGCAGGATGCGCCGCGCCTCGTCGCGCGACACGCCGTCGCGCACCGTGACCAGGCCGTCCTTGGTCATCAGTTCCGACACCGGCTGCGCCTTGTTGTCGGCGAAGCGCACGTCGCGGTTGGTCAGGATGCCGACCAGGCGCTTGGTGCCCTGTTCGACCACGGGAATGCCCGAGATGCGGTTGGCGGCCATCAGGTCGAGCGCGTCGCCCAGCGTGGCGTTGGGCGTGATGGTGACCGGATCGACGACCATGCCGGCCTCGAACTTCTTGACCCGACGCACTTCGTTGGCCTGGGCTTCGACATCCATGTTCTTGTGCACGACGCCGATGCCGCCGGCCTGGGCCATGGCAATGGCGAGCGGCGCTTCGGTGACCGTGTCCATGGCGGCGGAGAGCAGCGGGATGCCCAGCTCGATCGTCCGGGTGAGGCGCGTCTTGGTGCTCACCATCGCGGGCAGGACGTTGGATGCGGCCGGCACGAGCAGGACGTCATCGAACGTGAAAGCTTCTTTGAACTGCATGCCGCCTCCGGAAAACCGAGTGGCATCGCAATATACACAGTGCGCGAATTTCCGAAAGGATACGGTGCCCGCCCCCGCGCCATGGCTGGTAATAAAATTTCGCGCGGCTAGCGGGCCAATGCCGCGAACTCGGGATGCCGCCCTACATGGCCGCCGGCGCGGCGCAGGTCCTTGTAGCGGGTCGGCGTCAGGTGCGGCTTCGCTACCGCGACCGGCTCGCCGCGCAGGTGGAAGAACACGGCGAGCGCGAACAGCCATTCCCGCTCAGTCAGGTACCCCTGCCGCGACCAGCGCCAGCCCTGCGAGAAGGCATCGCCATGCTGCTCGAATTGAAACGCGGTGTTGGCGCCGAACAGGCCGAAGCCCAGATAGACCGTCGCGAGATCGGTCGCGAATTCCAGGTTCGGCTCGCCGCCGGGCGGCATCTCACCCAACACGGCCAGGCGGTAGTGCGCCAACTCGTGAGCCAGGGTCGCCACCAGCTTCACCGGCTGGTCGATCATCGCCGGATCATAGGTGATCAGCGCGCCGTTGCCGTCGACCCGGAAAGTGCCGAGCGGCAGATGCCCCTCGATCGGTTTCAAATGGGTGAACTGCGCCACCCGCGACTCCGGCCGTTCCGGCTGGGCCATCAGGCGGCATTCGTGTTCGGGCATCCGCGCGTGCCGCTTGACGCTGTCGAACACATGGGCGACCCGCGCCTCGCCGGTCGCCTCGGTCGGCGGAAAGAAACTGCGCGAGGCCACGACCAGCGGCGACCGCTTCAGGTCGTCGAGGCCGCCCATCCGATCCAACAGCCAGCGCCAGGTCTCGGCCTGCCAGATCTCGTCGTCGGTTTCGAGAAAGGATCGGCTTCGAACCGGCCACAACCGCATTGCCTTCACCTCCTGCTTCACTCAGCCGGAAGTAGCATACCCGAGAGGTTTCGCGCTAGAGGGCGCGGGTGCGCGCCGCTCGTCTTTGCGGCAGTCCCGTGCGCAAGGCCATGAGGCCAAGCGACCAGCCGATCGACACCAGCAAGCCTAAGGCCAGCGCCGTCGGCACGCCGAGGGGCACCGCGGCCTCGGCCAGGATCAGCAAGGCGAGCCCCAGGCCCGGCATGGCCTTGAGGCTGTTCGCCATGACCAGCGCCACCGCCGCACCGCCCAGGCGCCGGTGCAGCACGATGGCGAGACTGGTCATGCTGATGGGAAAGGCAACGGCGAGGCCGGTCGCCGCCGGCCCGATCGCCCGGCTGAGCGTGACCGTGCCGGCGACCAGCAGCCCGACGGTCACCGCGCGCAGCGGCATCTCGAACCAGCGCGGTGACGCTGCTGCCGTCGTCGCCGACGTCGCCTTGTCGGCCATCAGCAACGCGCCGCCATAGACCACGAGATTGAGCAGCACGCCGGCCGGCATCGACCAGGGCGCCCATTGCCGAACGACGAGGATCGCGATGCCCCAGGCGGCAACCGCGCCGAGCAGCGACGGAACCAGCCGGCGGCGCGGTGCCAGACGATGCAGCACGAGGATGAACAGGCCGGTCGCCGCATTGCCCGCGACACCGATGAGCGCGCTGTCGCGGATGAACCCGGCGTCGGCCTGGAGCGCCAGCAACACATACGCGGGGCCGGCGGCTACCGGCAGGCAGGCGATGAGCGCGCCCCAGAACGGCCCTGCCCGCTCCGCGACGATCGACGCTGCGACGACCACCGAGGCGGTGGCCACGATCTTGACGATCAGCGGCAGCCAGAAGGCGTCGGGCAGCATGGCGTAGCCCTAGGCGCCAGGGGGGGTGGTCGGCGGCATCGGATTACGTGTCGGAGTCGGCAACGGACGTCGAATGGGCGTGCCGGAACCCGGTCGCGACCACATAGACCTCGGCGCTGTCGGCGCGGCTGGCCGACGGCTTGGCGTGGCTCACCTTGTCGAAATCGCGCTTCAAGCGATCGAGCAGGGTCTTCTCCGTACCGCCCTGGAACACCTTGGCGACGAAGGCGCCGCCGACGGTCAGCACCTCGGCCGCGAATTCATAGGCGGTTTCGGCCAGCGCCATCACGCGGATATGGTCGGTCGCGGAATGGCCGGTGGTCGGCGCGGCCATGTCGCTCAGCACGATGTCCGCAGGACCGTCGAGCAGTTCCTTGAGCCGTGCCGGAGCGCTGTCGTCGAGGAAATCGAGCTGGATGTGGGTTGCACCCTCGACCGCATCCATCTCCAGATAGTCGATGCCGACGACCTTGCCGACGGCGCCGACCCGCTCGACCGCGATCTGGCACCAGCCACCGGGCGCACAGCCGAGATCGACCACGCGCTTGCCCTTGGCCAGGATGTGGAACTTGTCGTCGAGCTGGGCCAGCTTGAAAGCGGCGCGCGAGCGATAGCCCAGCCGCTTCGCCTCGGAAACGTAGGGGTCGTTCAGCTGGCGCTGCAGCCACAGGGTCGAACTGGTGGAGCGCTGCTTGGCGGTCTTGACGCGCACGACCATCTGGCGCGAGCCCGAGGGCGCGTCCATGCGGCTGCTGGCCCCGCCGCCCTTTTTCTTGGCGCCGGTCATGGCTTCTGGATCGATCTGTTCATGGCGGCGCTATGTGGACAGCGCAGCCGGCCGGATGCAAGCGTCGGGAACGCCGGCCCGGGTTGCGGCATGCAGGCCGGCCAGGATGCCCTCGCGCACGCCGCGGTCGGCGACCCGCAGGCGGCCGACCTTCCAGGTCCGGCAGATCGCCTCCAGGATGGCGCAGCCGGCGATCATCAGGTCGGCCCTGATCGCACCGATGCAGGGCTCGCGCGCCCGTTCGGCCGCGTTCATGACGACCAGGCGCCGGGTGATCTTGCGGATGTCGGCGAAATCCAGGACGGTGCCGTCGACCCGCTGGCGCTCGTAGCGCTGCAATCCCAGGCGCATGCCGGCGAGCGTGGTGACCGTGCCGGACGAGCCCAGCATCTGGACCCCGCCAGCCGCGACCTGCTGGGCGATGCCCCATTGGCGATCGAAATCGGCGAACGCGTCCCGCACCGTGTCGACCATCTGGGCGAACACGGCCGGTCCCGTCGCATCGCCCGGGCGCGGCTGGAACCGCTCGGTCAGAGAGACCACGCCCAGCGGCAGCGAGATGACGTCGCGGATCTGGGTCTCGATCCCGCCGTCGGCCGCCGGCGATATGGCGACCCACAGCAACTCGGTCGAGCCGCCGCCGATGTCGAACACGACAGCATGCGGCCGGTCCGGATCGAGCAGCGGCGCGCAGCCGGCCAGCGCCAGGCGCGCCTCCTCCTCCATCGGGATGATTTCCAGGTCGAGACCGGTTCGTTCATGGACCCGCGCCAGGAATTCTCCGCAATTGGTTGCCTGCCGGCAGGCTTCGGTCGCGACGAACCGGGCATGGGTCACTTCGCGCTGGTCGAGCTTCTCGGCGCAGACCGACAGTGCGTCGATGGTGCGGGCCATGGCGGCCTCGCTCAGCACGCCGCTCGCCTGCAGCCCCTCGCCCAGGCGCACGATCCGCGAGAAGCTGTCGACCACGCGCAGCCGCTCGCCCGCCGGCCGCGCGATGAGCAGCCGGCAGTTCGTGGTGCCGAGATCGAGGGCCGCGAAAATCTCGCTGCGCCGGAAAAAATTCATCCAGCCTCTCCCAGGTCGTACCGGGAACCGGTCGCGACCGGCCCAAGCATGCCTAGAGATGACCGGATGCGCAATCCGCGCAACGCTGATCCGATGGAAAGGGCTTCCGCCCCGGCCCGGCCCATGCTAGTTACCCGCCCCGTCAGCAAGGCCAATGCCGCGACGCATTGGGGGATCGTCTAATGGTAGGACAGCGGATTCTGACTCCGTCAATCGAGGTTCGAGTCCTCGTCCCCCAGCCAAATCAATGACTTAGTTACCCTATCGAGGGCGGCGCAAGCCGCCCTTAGTCATTCTGGGTAACATCTTGGGTAACAGGCAAGGCGGCGCCAGCGCCCGGCACAAAGACGTGGCGCAGCGCCGAAAGCAGCGCAGGCCTCACCCTTCCAACTCTGGTGAATGCCGTTTCCGGATTTTGCACGATCGCGTGGTGCCAGGCGGGAAATAGCATTCGGCCATCGTTTCGCCGGGCAGGCAGGAACTCTTTGGTGAGTTGATTGATGCTAGATCGGAACAAAGCCTGAGGTGCGTCCAGGCTAAAATCGAGAAATCCAGCCGTGTCTGGCCTGGCAATCGAAACAGCCAACGCTTCGAACAAGGTGACAGCGTCACTATCTTTGGGTTCGACGGTTGAAACTAAATCTCCGTAGATCAGCGCGGCGTCGGCCGAGGTCGCTGCTGCAGGAGATGTCGCCATCGCTATGAGCAGTGCGCCGGCGTGACGCAACGTCACCTCGAATTTGGCACCGCGGCCAGGCGTGACAGAAGGCCATAGATCTTTGCCCGCGCGGCGCCCCCCTTCCCGTAGATGGCGCGCATAAAGCGCCACATCTCTAACGCTTTTGCCGAACGGCGATGCGAGAACAAAAAAAACGTCCTCCGGCTTAGCGAGCATGGGCAGGTTCGCGGTCATTACGCACCCTATCATAAATCGTGTTGACGACAACAAGATATCGCTTGCGGAAGCTTACACATGTTATATCTTGTTGCTGTATACAACATATAAGGTGATGACCGTGCGGATGCTCACTGTCGGACAGCTAAAATCGGTAAAGGGAATTCCCTACAGCCGGATGCACATCGACCGGCTCGAAAAGGCCGGAAAGTTCCCTCTGCGTGTTCACCTCACTCCGGGCACGGTTGCGTGGGTCGAAGGCGAAATCGACGAGTGGTTGCAGCGGCGTATCGCTGAGCGGCGCCCGCCATATGAGATCGCGGAACGAGAGGGCCAGCGCGTTGCTTAGGCCTGTCAGCGACCTCCCCGACGTCGAAGAATTCACGACCTCGCATGCGGCGATCGATCATTTGATTGAACGCCTCCCGTCGATGCGTGCGGACCATCTTGAGCCCCTGCTCCAGGGCTTGAAGTTCGGCATGAAACTGGTGATCTGCCGGCGGGGCGGCGGCCCCTTTGACTTGCCGCCCTCGGACGGCGCGCTTGCTTTGTTGATCGCGAGCGCTTCCTGCGGTCCCGATCAATTTGACGAGGCATCGATCGGCCGAGCGCTCAGGGCCGCTGCCGGCGTCTGCGTCACCTCGACCACAGCGACCGAGGCCGCCCTGTCTGTGGCCGGATTGGCGCTCGTCTCTGGCCAACGCTCGATCCTGATCGAAACGACGGCGAGGTTTGAGGCCGACTGGCTCGCCGCAATCAAACGCCTCGCGCCGGACGCGAGGGTCCTGCTCTCCACGTCAGTGGAAGGCCGTGCCTGATGAGAGAATACAAAGCCGGCCGGCGCCGCACCAAAAAGGAGCCGTCGGCCAAGCCGCCCGATGACGGCCGACCGCAGATCTTCATCGTCAATGGAGAAATGCCGCGCATGATCGAGGAGATCGAAAGCGCTATCATCGCCAACGATTACGAGATCTATCAGCGGGGCGATTGGATCGTCCGGCCGGCGACAATGGCCGACCTTCCAGGCGACGCGGCAGCCCGCACGCCACGCATCATCCGGGCGGGCGTAAATTACCTGACGTGCGAGTTTACCCGCTGCGCGCAGTGGCTCGGATGGGATGCCAGATCGGATGGCTGGGTCCCAAAAGATGCGCCCAAGAAGATCGCCGATACCTATCTCGAGATGCTTGGAAAATGGCGCGTTCGGCGCCTTCTGGGCGTCATCAACGCACCGACCTTGAGGCCAGATGGTTCGGTGCTGAACCGGCCCGGATATGACACGGCTACGGCGGTCATCTTCGATCCCGACGGTGTCACAGAGCTGGCCCCTGAAATCCGGACAGTCGGTTAAGCTGTTCCCGTCGATGAGAAGGACGGGTTTGGATGGGCAAGGTTACGCGCAAGCGGTACACGGCTGAGTTCAAGGCGAAGGTC